>WFOP01000339.1 GCA_015487985.1 Hyphomicrobiales bacterium | reverse complement strand
GTGTATAAGAGACAGACTCAAGCCAGACCAAACCACTTGGCCGCCAGCCCCAAAAACACGAAAAACCCCACGACATCCGTAATCGTCGTGACAAAAGCACTTGAGGCAATCGCGGGGTCGGCGCCGAATTTATTCAACCCCAGGGGAATGAGAATGCCCGACAATCCCGCCGCCAGCATGTTGACCACCATTGCAATGCCGATAACCATCCCAAGGGCAAAACTGGAGAACCAGATTGCTGCGATCACCCCTGTTATAACGGCAAAAATCATACCATTGACCAGCCCCACCAGCGTCTCGCGTACGATCAGGCGGCGAAAGTTGAACCGGTCAATATCCTGGGTTGAAATGGCCCGTACAGTAACCGTCATGGCCTGAATGCCCGCATTTCCCCCCATGGAGGCAACAATGGGCATCAGTACGGCAAGCGCCACCATCTGCTGCAATGTGGCATCAAACAGGCCAATGACCAGTGAGGCAAGAATTGCCGTTACCAGATTGACCCCGAGCCAGGTAACCCGTGAGCGCACCGCATCCCACACGCCCCCCGAAGCCTCGGCCGCCTCAACCCCGGCAAGGTGTAAAATATCCTCTTCCGCTTCCTGTTGAATAACATCAACAATATCATCAATGGTGAGAACCCCCACCAGGCGGTTGGTTTCATCCACCACCCCCACTTCCACCAGATCAAACCGCTCAAACACCCGTGCGGCGTCTTCCTGGTCTTCGCTGGCACTGATTTCAATGACCTCATCATTCATGATGTCGGAAACAAGTGTGCCGCGTTGCTCACGAAGCAATTTATCAAGCGGCACGGTCCCAATCAGGCTGTATCCCGGATCAACGACATAAAGCTGATGAAATTCCTTTGGCAGGTCTTCTTCCTTGCGCAGGTAATCGATGGTCTGCCCCACATTCCAGAATGGCGGGATGGCAATAAACTCGCTGTGCATACGCCGCCCGGCGGAATCTTCGGGAAAATCAAGCGAACGTTTAAGGGAAAGCCGCTCAAAATCAGGAACCAGAGCCAGAATGGCTTCGCGGTCCACTTCCTCGATATCCTCAAGAATAAAAACCGCATCGTCATTATCAATATTGGATACGCCGCGCGCCACCTCAGAGTTTGGCAGCTTGTCAATGAGTTCAACCCGAACAACCTCATCAACTTCCGTCAGAGAGGAATAATCAAAACTGTCCCCCAGATATTTTACCAGCATCAGGCGTTCAGAACTGTTCAACGCCTCCAGCAAATCCCCGGCATCCGCTTCAGACAGGGGCGCAAGTTTTTGACGCAACTCTTCTTTTGCACCCGCCTTGAGCAGGGCCCGCACCTCTTCAAACCAGGTGGCATCCAGCTGTCCCTCTTCATCAAGCCACTGCGAATGGCGTGGACGGGTCATATCTTGTTGCGCGCTATCCAAAGGCTGGTTCATTGATTTTCCGGTGCTTGGCTGGAAACAGACTGGCAAGTTCTGCTCGGTATAAGAATCTTGATCAGCTTATGCCTTCTTTGTTTGAAGGAAAAATGTCAACATTCCCTCAAAACAACTTCAAACCACCTGTTGGCCAAATAAATCCCCCCGGCACAAAAAGGACCGGCCTTTTGGCCGGACCCCTGAAAATGAACTACTGCCCCTAGACTATTGCAGTTGGACTATTGCAGTTGGACTATTACACCGGGACAAATGCACCCGGATTATCGGTTCTTGCGGTTTTCAATCAGGTCATCCACCACCCCCGGGTCAGCCAGAGTGGAAGTGTCCCCAAGGTTGGAAAAATCATCCGCCGCCACCTTGCGCAATATCCGGCGCATGATCTTGCCGGAACGGGTTTTGGGCAGGCCGGGAGCAAACTGGATAAAGTCAGGCGTGCAAATCGGCCCGATTTCCTTGCGCACATGCCCTTTGAGTTCTTTTTCCAGCGCTTCATCAGGTTCCACGTCACTCATCAACGTGACATAGCAATAAATCCCCTGCCCCTTGATATCGTGGGGATAACCCACAACGGCCGCCTCGGAAACCTTTGGGTGTGAAACCAGCGCGCTTTCAATTTCCGCCGTGCCCATGCGATGGCCCGATACGTTAAGCACGTCATCTACCCGCCCCGTAATCCAGTAATAGCCATCACGATCGCGCCGACACCCGTCATCGGAGAAATAATAGCCCTTATACTGTTCGAAATAGGTGGAGATAAACCGGGCGTGGTCGCCGTAAACCGTGCGCATTTGCCCCGGCCATGAATCGCGAATGGCCAATACCCCTTCCGCTTCCATGGTGGTGATTTCCTTGCCCGTTTCAGGGTCTAAAACCACCGGCTGAATACCAAAAAACGGTTTGCTGGCAGACCCCGGTTTTGTCGGGGTTGCGGCGGGAAATGCGGTTATCATCGAGCCACCGGTTTCCGTCTGCCACCAGCTGTCAATGACCACACAATTGGAGTGGCCCACTTTTTCATAATACCATTTCCATGCCTCGGGATTGATCGGCTCCCCTACGGTGCCAATTACCTTGAGCGAAGACAAATCCGCCTTCTCCACAAAAGCATCCCCCGCCCCCATCAGCGCGCGAATAGCCGTTGGTGCAGAATGGAAAATGTTGACTTTATACTTGTCCACCACGTCCCAGAAACGCGACGCATCCGGGTAGGTGGGAACCCCCTCGAACATCACAGTCGTCGCCCCGTTAGCCAACGGGCCATAAACCACATAGGAGTGCCCCGTAACCCAGCCGACATCTGCCGTACACCAGTAAATTTCCCCCTGATGATAATCAAAATTCAACTGCTGGGCCAAAGATGCATAGGTCAGATACCCCCCCGAGGTGTGCAAAACCCCCTTGGGCTTTCCGGTGGAACCCGAAGTATAAAGAATAAACAGGGGGTCTTCAGCATTCATGATTTCCGGCGTGCAAACGTCAGATACGTCCGCCAAAGCCTCACCAAGCCACACGTCACGCCCCCCGGTCATTGCAATATCGCCACCGGTGTTTTTCACCACCAGAACTTTGGAAACGTCCCCTCCCTTTTCCAAAGCGGCATCCACATTGGCCTTAAGGGGAATGGTTTTCCCCGCGCGTCTTCCCTCGTCTGCCGTGATGACAAATTCGGATTCACAATTCACAATCCGCCCCGACAATGCTTCGGGCGAAAACCCGGCAAAAACCACCGAATGTATCGCCCCGATGCGCGCGCAGGCCAACATGGCAAAGGCGGCTTCGGGAATCATGGGCAGATAAATAGTAACACGATCGCCCTTTTTGACCCCCAGATTTTTCAGAACGTTGGCAAACCGGGACACACTTTTATGCAATTCGTTATAGCTAATTATCCGCGAAGGGGCGCTAGGCTCATCCGGTTCCCAGATGATGGCCGTTTTATCCCCCAGCGTATCCAGATGCCGGTCCACACAGTTCGCACAGACATTAAGTTCCCCGTCTTCAAACCACTTGATGGAAACCTTTGGATATTCAAAAGTGGTATTTTTTACCTTGGTAAACGGCGTTATCCAATCCAGCCGCAACGCCATCTCACCCCAGAACCCGTCCGGGTCTGAAATTGAGCGGGCATACATTTCTTCATATTGCGCCGCCGTGACGTGGGTATTTTCAACAATGCTTGCAGGTGGATTATAAATCTTGGGTTCCATTTCCGTAAAATTCCTCAGATTTGGGCCGTTATCACTTTGGGCAACACGGGTGAGATGAAATCTCAAAGCCGCCCCAGACGACAATTAAAGTCTTTGAATCAGATAGCCAGATATTCATGCCGAAGCTGCTCATTTTCAAGCACTTCTTTTGCGGTTCCGGAAAACGCAACCTCCCCTGTATCCAGAATTACCGCATGGTCAGCCAGTTTAAGTGCCGCCACCGCATTTTGCTCCACGATAATGGTTGTAATACCAAGTTTCTTGATCTCCCTCAGTATTTTTTCAATTTCCTGCACGATAACCGGCGCCAGACCTTCATAAGGCTCATCCAGCAACAGCAGTTTCACATCCCGTGACAGCGCCCGGGCAAGCGCCAGCATCTGCTGTTCACCACCGGACAAGGTCGTGCCATCCTGCTTGCGCCGCTCCCCAAGCCGGGGGAAATGCTCATATACCTCCTCTTTGGACCAGCCGTGACCGGGAGCAACCTGAGCCAGGGACAGATTTTCCTCCACCGTCAACCCCTGTATGATCCGGCGATCTTCGGGCACAAGCTGCACCCCCGCAAGGGCGGCTTCATGGGTTTTCATATTGTGCAGCCCCTGACCCTCGAGCCAGATTTCACCGGCCGTGACAACCGGATCATCAGTTCTTGCAATCGAGCGTAAAGTCGAAGTTTTTCCCGCCCCGTTGCGGCCAAGAAGAGCCAGAATCTTACCCTCCTCAACATCAAACGACACGTCCTGCACGATATAGCTTTCGCCATAATAGGACTGCACATTTTTGATGGAAAAATATGGTTTGCCGGTTTCCTGCGAGCCTTGCGCCTGTTCACCTGCCTGATCTTTTTGATCTTTCTGATCCTTCTGGGTCATTCCTCAGCCTCCCCCAAATATGCCACCTGAACTTTAGGATCGGCACGCACTTCATCGGGCGCCCCCTCAGAAATAATACGCCCTTGCGCCAGCACCGACACTTTATCCGCCAGCGAAAACACCACATGCATATCGTGTTCAATAATCACTTTTGTCATACCGGTTGATTTGATTTTTTTGAGCAATTCGATGGTTGTGTTGGTATCATGGCGCGACATCCCCGCAGTCGGTTCATCCAAAAGCAGTATGCGCGGCTTTTGAATAAGGCACATGGCAAGCTCCAGCCGGCGCTTGTGTCCACGCGACAATGCCCCCGCATGGGTATGGATCATGGCATCCAAGCCAAAATCAACGATAATTTCTTCAGCCTCGCGCGCAATATCCTTTTCATTTTCCATGGACATGAACATGTTCATTTTGAATGCGCCATCGCGTTTAGCAAATGCGGGGGCCATCACATTGTCAAAGATTGAAAGTTCGGGAAAAATTTCAGGCGTTTGAAACACCCGCGCCACCCCCATCTGATTTATTTCATGGGGAGCTTTTCCGGTCAGCACTTCCCCGTCAAGCACAACCGTGCCCCGACTTGGCGCCAACTTCCCCACAATTACATTGAGCAATGTGGATTTTCCCGCCCCGTTCGGGCCGATAATGGCGTGAGTTGTCCCTTCCTCAAAGGCCAGATCAACATCTGCAAGCGCATGCAAACCACCAAATGTCTTGTGAACATCCGCGACATGGAGAACAGTATTATGTGAGGTTTCAACCATCATTATTCTCCCTTTTTTGAACTTGGTTTTGGCATGTTTTCAGGATCGGTCACTTCCTGGTCTTTGGTGGGATCTTTGCGGCGCGAAAACCAGCTGGCAATTCTCCTCACCCCTTCCATTATGCCCCCGGGCAGGAACACAACCACAAGTACAAACATCAGCCCCAGGGTCAAGTGCCAGCCTTCCCCGACAAATTTGGAGGAAATCAACACCACAATGCCCTCGACATTATCGGGCAGGAAGGCAAAAACATTGTGCAGGATGCTTTCATTCCAGGCGGAGAAGATATTTTCGAAATATTTGATGATCCATGCGCCAATTACCGGACCAATCAGAGTGCCCACACCCCCCAGAATAGTCATCAGAACCAGCTCGCCCGATGCCGTCCACTGCATGCGCTCAGCCCCGGCAAGCGGATCGGTAACCGAAAGAAGCCCCCCCGCAATCCCCGCATAAATGCCCGAAATAACAAAAGCTGTCAGCATGTAGGGCTTGGTATTAAAACCGGTATAGTTCATGCGGTCTTCGTTGGATTTTATGCCCTTGAGCATCATGCCGAATGGTGAGGACGTAATCTTTTGAGCAATGAAAAACCCGATCAACAGGATCACAGCACAAAAATAGAACCCTTCATAACCGTTCATTGGAATACCAAACAGGCTCGAGGTCGGCAAAGAAACGCCCCGCTCCATAAACATCAGATCAATCACCCGCGGATCCTGCAATGTCAGTTGCAACCCGTTTTCACCATGGGTGATGGGACTGAGAACCGAATAGGCAAGTTTGTAACTCATCTGGGCAAAAGCCAGGGTGAGAATGGAAAAATAGATCCCCGAACGTCTCAGGGAGACATACCCGATGGCCAGCGCAAATATCCCAGAAAACACCATTGCAAACGCGATGGCCAAAATGGGGTTCATTGACAAAAGTTTGAACGACCAGACAGCGGCATAGGAGCCGACCCCCAAAAAGGCGGCATGGCCAAAACTGAGATAACCCGTCAGACCGAACAAAATATTATAACCGACCGCCAGCAACGCATAGATTGCAAATTTTTGAAGCAGACCGGGATAAGATGCACCAAACGGGCTCAGCCAGATTGGCATGCTCAGAACAACAATGGCAAACAGGGCAAAAGTGATGGCGTCTTTTTTTGGCATACTAAACATCTTAATTCTCCATCACACCGCGTTTGCCAAGCAACCCGCGCGGACGCACCAGCAAAATAACCACCGCCACCAGGTAAATGATGATCTGATCGATGCCGGGAATAATGTCCTTAACCTGTGTCATTGAGGCAAGAGACTGCACCACACCAAGGGTAAAGCCAGCCAGCACCGCACCGGGAAGCGAGCCCATTCCCCCCACCACAACAACGATGAATGTAAGAACAAGAAAATCCATGCCCAGCGTATAATCGGGCGGCAAAATCGGCGTGTACATCACGCCGGCAACCCCGGCAACGATTGCGGCAATGCCAAACATGATGGTGAACCTTTTGTCGATATTTATGCCCAGCATCGAGACGGTCTCTCGGTCGGACATCCCCGCCCGCACAACCATGCCAAAAGTGGTAAATCGCAAAAAAGCAAAAACGGCGGCAACAACCCCCAGCGAGAAGAACAGATAAACCAGTCGCCATTTGGGATAGGTTATAACATGCTCTGCCATTCCCACCATGGCCCCAAGATCAGCAGCCCCCAGAAACACCTGCGGTATGGGCTGCGGATTGGGGTTGGCGCCGAAAAACGCCTTTACGATTTCCTGCAAGACAATCGCCAGCCCGAACGTTACCAGAATTTGCTCGGCATGGGGACGTTTATAGAAATGTTTTATCAGGCCGCGCTCCATCACAATGCCAATGAGCAGCATCACGGGAATGGCCAGCAAAATCGAAAGGGGCACCGAATAGTCGATCAGCACATTGCCAAAATCCCCAAACCATTGCTGGGCAAAAGGCGTGCGAATTTCAAGCGGCGTCCCCCAGGGGGAAAGCTCGGTTTCACTTAAAACCACCTGTTCAAGTGTCAATATCTTACGAAATGTCACGGCACAAAACGCACCGATCATGAACAGGGCACCGTGCGCAAAATTCACCACCCCCAAAGTGCCAAATACAAGGGTCAGCCCCAAGGCGATCAGCGCATACGCTCCGCCCTTGTCAAGACCATTAAGGACCTGCAAAATTACCGCGTCCATGTTTCCCCCCCGCTATGGAAAAATTGATTTCAAACTACCGGAGCGACACATGCCGCTCCGGTCTGGTTGTTATTTCAAGTGTATCTCGGCTCTTTACTAAACCTCGTAAGGGCCCAGTTCACCGCCAAAGATTGATGCATCATACTCAACCTGAGAACGTGGAACTTCCTGCACAACTTCAAGAAGATCGAACTGTGAGGTCGGGTTCTGGTTTCCGCGCACCACAAGAACATCCTTGAAGCACTGGTGATCTTCGGCACGATATTCCGTGGGACCATTACCCATGCCATCAAATGTATGACCCTCAAGCGCCTTGATAACTTCAGGCGGATAAAGCGTGCCGGCGCGCTCACACGCATCAGCATAAAGCAGAGTCTGCACATAACATGTATGGGCCGCCTGACTTGGCGGGAAGCCATATTCAGCACCAAACGACTTGACGAAGGCCGCTGAACCGGCGTTTTCCAAAGACCAGTTCCAGTTTGAAGTTCCAAGAATACCCTTGATGTTTTCGCCGGCACCCTGCGCCATGAGGCGCGAGAACAAAGGCACGACAATTTCAATGTTCTTGCCATTTGCCTGACGATCGCGAAGACCAAACTGAATAGCCTGTGTCAGAGAATTCACCATGTCTTTGCCATAATGGTTCAAAACGACAACATCCGCGCCAGAATTCAGAATTGGCGTGATATACTGGCTGAAATCCCCGGCACCAACCGGTGTCAGAACGTTTTTCTCGGTTTTCCAACCAAGCGCTTCGGTCGCATTCTGGATGGACTCCTGTTGTGTCCAGCCCCAGTTATAGTCAGCAGTCAGGTGATAGGCCACACGCTCATTGCCATACTCTGCTGAAAGCACGGGCGCCAGCGCCGCCCCAGACATATAAGCATTGAAGAAATGGCGGAAACCGTAGCGTTTTTTGTCTTTACCCGTCGTATCGTTTGAGTGAGTAAGACCCGCCATAAAGATTGTGCCCATTTCCTGACACAGCGCCTGCACGGCAACCGCTACACCCGAGGATGACCCCCCGGTAATGATCAACGCACCGTCACGCTCGATCATGCGACGCGCACTGTCGCGGGCAGCATCGGATTTTGTCTGGGTATCACCGGTAACATAAGTAACTTTCTGACCCAGAATACCGTTACCCTTGAGATTGGATGGCTGCATCGTATTCAGCATGCCCCCATCGCCTTCCCCGTTCAGGTGTTTAACAGCCAGTGTGTAAGCACGCAGTTCATCAGCACCCTCATCAGAATACGGGCCGGTCTGCGGTACGTTAAAGCCAAGTACGACATCGCCACCCTTGGGGTCATTGCGGAATTCCTGCGCCCATGCACCCTTGGTAAAAACCATTGGCGCAACACCGGCAGTCACTAAACCTGCAGCGCCGGTCTTGATGACCTTGCGTCTGCTTATGTTTTTCTTCTGATCGCTCATAGCGTTCCTCCTCGTGAAAAGAATGTGACCACGCCAGAACCTCCCCTAGCATCCCACACAATTGCAATTGTTGCCCAAATTAGAAAACCAACGCAATAGATGCTTGTTTTTTAACGCAAAATTTGTCAATGCTTTCAAAAAACAAGCACAAACTTTGTAAATTTATTTACAATAAAACCACAGGAAACCTGCAACACAATGCGCGCGCCAATTGGACTGAGAATAAGGAACTACCGGAAAATCAAAGGCTTATCCCAGGCGAGTCTGGCAAAATCCATATCAATTTCCCCCTCCTACCTGAACCTTATTGAAGCAAACAAACGCGATGTGGGGGGGAAACTTTTACATCTGCTGGCCCAAGAACTTGACGTCGACCTGCATGACCTGACCGGCGAATCCGAAACACGTTTAATCAACGAATTGCGCGAAGCATTTGCCGACCCGCTACTGGCCGCACAAAACCTGTCCCATGAAGATGCGCACCTGATGGTGGCGCAACTGCCCCGGATGGCCCGCGCCCTGCACACCTGCTATCGCGGATATCTGGACGCCAGCGCATCGGCCAGCGCACTGGCCAACAGGTTGAACGCCGACCCCCTGTTTTCCCAGCTTCTCCACCAGATGCTTTCCCAGATCACCGCTATCCGCTCAACCGCTGAAATCCTGCGCGATGTGCCCGATATGGAACAGGACCTGCGCACGAACTTTGATAACTCGGTGTTTGAACAAAGCCGCTCTCTGACGGATGTTGCCCACTCATTGATTGCCCAGTTCGACAAGGAAGTAAAACAACATCACTCCTCCTCCCCCTTGCGTGAAGTCAACGACCTTATCATCGGTGAAAACAACTATTTCCCGCGCCTTGAAAGTGCGGCAACAAAATTACGCATGGAATATGGTCTTAAAACCCCGCCGACTGAAGACCGGCTGCAACACCTCTTATCCGACTTGCAACAAAACACCGATATGAAAGACCCCGTCGCCCCGTTCCAAAATGAACAACCCGGCCGGGGCGATACGCCTGAAAACAGCTATGACAAACAAAACGAATTGCCCCCGGCTCAGGCAACAAGGCGCTTCCAGCTGACCAGAAAAATCGTCGCACTGAAATGTGGCACCATCCTCAGGGAAATGACCAACGACCCGCGATTGACTTCCGCTGAGGCCAAGGAAATCGCGATACGCGCCCTCAATTCATACTGCGCCGGCGCGATTTTATTCCCCTACCATGAGTTTCTCAAAGACGCGCAACGCTCAATGTATGATGTTGATTTTCTGGCCCAGTTATACGGGGGCAGCTTTGAACAGATTGCCCATCGACTGGTGACACTGCGCGCGCCCGATGCCCACGGCATCCCCTTTGGCTTCTTGCGCACCGACCCCTCGGGCTTTCTCACCAAACAGTTCCCCCTGCCCGGCCTGCTGATGCCCAATGCCGGACACGCCTGCCCGCTTTGGGTGATTTACCGCTCCGCCCAGTCCCCCAATCAGGTAATGCGCCAAATCGTATCGTTCACCGATGGCTCCCGATACCTGTTCATTGCCAAGACATCCATCAAACGCGTTGAAACCTTTAACAACACATCTGTGTTTTCAACCGTAATGCTTGCCTGTAATCTGATGCAGGCTGACCAGACCACCTATGCCAACTCGCTGCGACTGGACCGGCCCGAACATGATACCCCCGTCGGCCCGGCCTGCAATTTATGCGTGCGCCAGCAATGTGCTCACCGAAACACCCCCACCGCCGCAACACAGCTAAACTGATTTTGGTTGCATCCATTGCCATTAGGGATAACAATTGACGCCCATAATGTTTGAAGGGAGGCAAATATGATGGCGAGCGGATCCCCCGATATCCTGATTGTCGAAGACGAACCGGCAATCCTGACATCACTGGAATTTATCTTGCAACATGCCGGCTGGAAAACCCATTCCGTTACCGATGGCGAAGCCGCCATAAAATCGGTGCAGGCAGGACAGCCAAAAATTGTCGTTCTGGATTTAATGCTGCCCAGAAGAAACGGGTTTGAAGTGCTTAAGGTCATTCGCCGCCAGCCCGCAACCAAAGAGTTGCCGGTCTTGATCCTGACCGCAAAGGGACAACAACAGGACAAGCAGACTGCGCGAGAACTGGGCGCAAGCGATTTCATAACAAAACCCTATGCCAACACGGATGTGGTTGAGGCAGTGGCAAACCTGATTGGCCAGCCCCCCAAGGCGGTTCCGGCCCCGTGAGCATCTCCAAACAATCCGCTGAAACGCGCGTCAGAAAATTCAAATTTGCAGCGATGCTGCTGCCAATATTTGCCATATTGCTGATTGTTCCCCCGCTTGTGTCCATGCGCACAACACAAAATGCGGTAATTTTGGGCATCCCCGCCAACATCGCCTATCTGTTCGGTGTATGGCTGGCGATGATTATCGGTGCCTATATTCTGCAAAAAACGATGCCCGACATTCTGGCAAATCCCCCCCACCCCGAGGATAAAAAAAGTGATTAGCGGCACGCTCGTTTTCGGCACTTCCATCGCCTATGTGATTCTGCTTTTTATTCTGGCCTATATTTCCGACAAAAACGCCCGGCTTGGCAAAGGCAAACTGTTGCGTTCGCCATTGGTGTTCACCCTTGCTCTGTCGGTTTATTGCACCAGTTGGACCTTCTATGGCGCCGTGGGGTCCGCCGCGCGCAACGGGCTTGAATTTTTTGCCATCTACCTTGGCCCCACACTAGTCTTTATCGGATGGTGGTTTGGATTGCGCAAGCTCATCCGCATTGGCCACAAGCAACGCATTACCTCCATTGCTGATTTTGTTTCCTCACGCTTTGGAAAGTCCGAACGCCTCGCCATCCTGATCACCATCATGGCGGTGGTAGGCATCACCCCCTATATCGCATTGCAGCTCAAAGCCATTTCCACCTCTTTAAGAGTAATTCTAACCGACTCCCCAAACGCCGCCCTGCCCCAGACCGGAGATGAAGTGGGTCTGGCCTTTGGCGTTGCCGCCGCCATGGCCCTGTTTTCCGTTATGTTCGGCACCCGCAACATCAACGCCAACGAACAGCATCACGGCGTGGTTGCGGCCATCGCCTTTGAAGCAATCATCAAATTCATCGCCCTGATCGCGGTGGGCCTGTTTGTGGTATTTGGTCTGGGGGGCGGCTTTGAAGCCACTTATGCGCGGGCCGAAGATGTCGGGGTGGCGCTGGACGCGTCAAGCAATTTTGGCCCCCGCTGGATTACAATCACTATCCTTTCGGCGGCGGCCATAATCTGCCTGCCTCGCCAGTTTCAGATCACAGTTGTTGAAAATGCCAACGAAAACCACCTCAGAACCGCTTCATGGGCCTTCCCCCTCTATCTGTTTGGCATCTCCATTTTCACCATGCCCATTGCCATAATGGGGCTGAGCCTTTTACCCGCCGGGGCCGACCCGGACATGTTCGTGTTGACCCTGCCTCTGGCCTATGACCAGCAGGCGCTGGCGCTGTTTGCCTTTATTGGTGGTTTTTCCAGCGCCACCTCAATGATCATCATTGCCTCCATTGCGCTCTCCATCATGATTTCAAATCATATCGTGGTGCCCCTTGCCCTGCGCTCCCCCAAATTGTTCGGACTGAAACAGGGGCAGGGCATGACGCGTCTTTTGCTGACCAGCCGCCGCGTCAGCATCAGCGCGGTGTTGTTTCTGGGGTTTATTTATTTCTGGCTCACCTCCGGCTCGGGCGCACTGGCCCCCATCGGCCTGATATCCTTTGCCGGGGTTGCTCAATTCCTGCCCGCAATCCTTGCCGCTCTTTATTGGCGCGACGCAACCGTAAGCGGCGCGTTGGCGGGTCTGCTGGTGGGATTTATTTTCTGGGCCTACACGAGTTTCCTGCCCAGTTTTGGCACCGCAAGCCCCTTCATAACCGACCTGCTGCTCTATGGCCCATGGCAGATGGAATTCTTGCGGCCTCAGGTTTTGTTTGGCCTGGAAAACATGGACCCGCTGGTCCATTCAGTATTCTGGAGCCTTCTGGCCAATTCACTGGCGCTCATTGTTGTTTCATTTCTCACGCAAAACAATACCGTTGGCCAATTGCAGGCCGCCCAGTTTGTCGATGTATTCAAGCAAACAGAAAACAGCCAATACAGCTTCACCCGTTCTTCTGCCCCGTTAAATGATTTGCTGAACATGACCCAGCGCGTATTGGGAACCGAGCATGCGGGGCGGCTTTTTGCCACCTATTCAAATTCCGATCGCATCGAACAAAACAAAGATGCCTCCCCCCACTTCATCGCCAATCTGGAAAAAGAACTGGCGGGGTCCATCGGGGCGGCCTCCGCCCATGTTTTATTGGGCCAGGTTGTGTCCGGCGATACGGTCACGCTGGAGGAAGTCATGCAAATGGCCGACGAAACCCAGCAAATTCTGGAATATTCCCAGCGCCTTGAACAAACCGCAACCGAGTTGCAATCCACCACCCGCCAATTACAAGCGGCAAACAATCAACTGCGCCAACTCGACCAGCAAAAGGATGAATTTTTGTCACAGGTCAGTCATGAAGTGCGCACCCCGATGACAGCAATTCGCTCTTTTTCCGAAATTCTTTTGACCAACAAGGATTTGGACTCGCAGCAAAAGCAAAGCTTCATCAACACCATTCATGAAGAAAGCATGCGCCTGACCAGTCTTTTGGACGAAATTCTGGACCTGAATGCACTGGAGCGGGGCGAACAACTCTGGACCAACGAACCCATTGACCCCAACAAGGCCATTGCCCGCTCCATTCAGGTTTGCACCCCCATAACAGAGCAGCATCAGGTGGAGGTGCGCCTTGGCGAACATATCAGGCATGTGCAGGTTGAGGCAAATTTTGACCGGATATGTCAGGTCTTCATCAACCTGATTTCCAACGCCGCCAAGTATAATAATGCCGCCAAACCCTTTGTTGAAATCACCAGCGAAATCACCAAAATGAGCGACAAACCGGATCAGCTCACCATCCGGTTCACCGACAACGGCCCCGGTATTTCCTCCGCCCACAGCAATACGATCTTTGACAAATTCTGGCGCGGTGCCCGAAATCCCGATACCGCACAATCCGGTTCAGGGCTTGGTCTGGCAATATCAAGGGAAATTCTAAGCCAGATGAACGGTTCTCTGGAACTGGACGTGCCAAAAGGCGGCAAGGCAGGCATGGGGGCATGTTTCGCCGTTCGCCTTCCCGTTCACATGTAACAGGCCCGGAAATCGCAATATCCAGTCACCTCAATATTAAGGCATTTCAATATCAAGGCATCAAAGTATCAAGAGACCGGAAGACCGTATCTATGGGGCCAGCCCCGTTTCATCCAGTATGAAATCCGCCATTGCCCGTGTGTCTTTCAGATCAAACCGGGGCACATGCAAATTATCAAAAGCCCTGTCTGAAGCCACCGCCAAAATGCTTTTATCCTCGTTGGCAATCAATTCATCGCTGTCAGTGGCCAGACTTGCTTCAATTTTTGGATGTTGATCGCGCTTATATCCTTCAATCAACACCAGATCGCACGGCGACAGCAATTTGAGCAATTGCGCCAGGTCAGGCTCGTTTTCATCCCGGATCTCATGCATAAGCGCCCATCGATTTTTCGATGTCAGCAACACCTCTTTGGCCCCCGCAGCCCGATGCCGATAGCTATCCTTGCCCGCATGGTCCACATCAAATGTGTGATGGGCATGTTTAATCGTGCTGACATCATATCCCCGCCCTGAAATCTCAGCCACAAGGCGTTCCATCAATCCCGTTTTTCCCGAATTTTTCCATCCGACAATTCCAAAAATTTTCATATCGTGAATTTCATTGTTTTTCAGCCCTGATAATCTGTTTGGCCAGCAGCAGGTCATCTGTCGTGTTTATATTGAAAAACGGATCATATGCCAGCGTTTCAAATTCAGCGCTGCAACATCCCTTTTCCTCTGCCCACTGCAATACTTTGCGCACCCCCCCACTCAAAGCCAAACGCAAATCTTCACGCAAAGCCACCGGCCACAAGCCAAAAGTGGGGTGACGCATCATGCCTTTTTTATCGTCGCAGGACGCCGCAAGAACAATCGGCTTTGGGCATCGCTGTCCGGTTTCTTGCAGAGCTGAAACCAGATTTTCAGGGAAAAATGGCGTATCCACCGCAACGCTGACCACATGGGTGGCCCCCTGTTTTGCCCCCCAGTCAAGCCCGGACAAGATTCCCGCCAAAGGCCCCGCATACCCCTTGATACTGTCACCAAGCACTTCCAGCGCGAATTCAGAAAACCGTTGCGGATCCCCGTTGGCGCTGAGGGCCAGCGAATGAACTTGAGGCTGCAAACGCGCCATAACGCGCCCCAGCATTGTCTGCCCGCCAAGCTCAAGCAGCCCTTTATCCAAAGCCTTACTCGCGCCCCCTGACGCACCGCCCATGCGCCGGGCAAGGCCACCGGCCAGGATAATTCCAACAGGCTTTTGCAACAATTTCTATAACTCCAATACAGTCAGTCGCCACAATCTATATTTGGACCAACCCGGATTTGCCAGCCAAAACAGCTTTGGGCAAAACGTTTTCCCTTGTGACTCGCCATTTTCCCCGAC
>WFOP01000338.1 GCA_015487985.1 Hyphomicrobiales bacterium | reverse complement strand
GCATTTTGGGTTTCACGATATAAATCGACCCGGCAACAGAATTGCGTGGCCCCGATGTTTTTTGCAGGTCGTGCAGCGCACAAAGAGCCGTCACCGCCGCATCAATAATTCCCTCGCCAACTTCCCTGCCATGGGCATCAAGCACCATGTTGGTGGTCATCAAATGCCCCACATTGCGCACCAATTGCAGCGCCCGACCCTTCAAAACCATCTCCCCACCCTCAGGGGTCAGATAGGTGCGATCCCGGGCAAGTTTACGCTCGATCTTGCGCCCCCCTTTGGTGAATTTTTCCACCAGATCACCCCGCATCAGGCCCAGCCAATTGGCATAAACCCCAACTTTTTCTTCAACATCCACCGCCGCGACACTGTCTTCACAATCCTGAATGGTGCTGAGTGCCGCCTCCACAACAATGTCCGCCAAATGCGCCCGATGAGAGGCCCCGATCGGGTTTGTCGGGTCCACCACAAGTTCCATATGCAACCCGTGATGCCGGAGCAGAATTATGCGCGTACCACCCCCTGGCCGATACCCTACAAAGGCCTGCGGGTCAGCCAGTTCACTCTCCCCGCCATCCTTGAGTTTCATGCTGAGCCGCGCAATGCCTTCGTGCTGCTCAATGACATAATCCACCACATCCCGGTGAGAAGCATCCTTGAGCGCAAATGCCTGATCCAGATATATAGCGGCCCGTTTGAATACTTCAGCGGCGCGTTTTTTATTGTGCGCCTTGCCCGGCGCCAAATGGCCCTTTTGGGAAATCGCATCGGTGCCATAAAGCGCATCGAACAGGCTCCCCCAGCGCGCATTTGCCGCATTAAGCGCGTAGCGGGCATTGGACACCGGCACCACCAGTTGCGGCCCGCAAATACTGGAAATTTCAGAGTCCATTTCCCCCGGTTCAACAGTAAAATCCTCAGGGGTTTCAACAATATAGCCAATGGAGCGCAAAAACGCCCGATAGCCGGCAGGGTCATCCCCCACCGCCCCGTTTTCAGCGTGCCAATCATCAATTTTACCCTGTATTTCCTCACGCACCGCCAACAGTTCCCGGTTGCGCGGCGCCGCTTCATTCACCAGGTTTGCCAGCCCGTCCCAAAACTGATCAGGCTCAACACCACTCCCGGGCAGCGCCTGTTCTTCGATAAAATTTACAAGTTTGAGATCAACCTGAAGGCCGGATAAAATAGTGTAGGACATGATATTTCCTGAAATGGTGCGACCGGCGAAAATCGCCGGTCAATAGTTGGTATCAAAACATATCTCAGCCTAAACGGGTTCGCATCGGCTTCCAATAGTTCTGGCTGTCAAATCTACGTAAAGAAACGTAAATTTTCCTAAAACTGCGCCGCCTCGGTGGAACCGGCCATGGCAACTGTCGAGGACTTGCCCTGCCCCACCGCCAGCGAAACCGCATCAAAATAACTGGTCCCCACTTCGCGCTGATGCCGGGTGGCGCTGAACCCGTCGACTTCAGCCGCAAATTCTGCCTGTTGCAACGCGCTATAGGCCTTCATGCCGTCCACCGCATAATTTCTGGCCAGGTTGAATGTGGTCAGGCTCAGGTTATGAAAACCCGCTAATGTGATAAACTGATATTTATACCCCATGGCCCCCAACTCGCGCTGGAATTTCGCCATATCCTCTTCCCCCATATGCTTGGCCCAGTTAAAAGAAGGCGAACAGTTATAGGCCAGCATCTGTTCAGGATATTGCCGCTTGATGGCTTCGGCAAACCGGCGCGCATCCTCAAGGCTGGGGGTGGAGGTTTCGCACCAGATCAAATCCGCATAAGGCGCATAGGCCAACCCCCGCGCAATGGCGCAATCAAATCCCCCCTTGAGTTTGAAGAACCCTTCTTCGGTACGCTCCCCGGTAATAAACGGCGCATCATATTCATCCACATCAGAGGTGATAAGCCGCGCCGCTTCGGCATCCGTGCGCGCCATAATAAGGGTTGGCACCCCCATCACATCCGCCGCCAGCCGAGCCGAGTTCAGCGTTTTGACAAAAGTGCGGGTTGGCACCAGAACCTTGCCGCCCAAATGTCCGCATTTCTTTTCCGAAGCCAGTTGATCCTCAAAGTGGACCGCCGCCGCCCCCGCTTCAATCATGGCCTTCATCAACTCAAACACGTTGAGCGCCCCGCCAAAC
>WFOP01000337.1 GCA_015487985.1 Hyphomicrobiales bacterium | reverse complement strand
AGTCCAAACGCCGCCCCGATCAGGCCAAAACGCTGGGAGCGCTTTTCGGGGGGGGTAATGTCGGCGATATAGGCGGTGGCGGTGGCAACCGCTGCCCCGGCAATCCCCGCCAGTGCACGGCCAACAAAAAGCCAGCCCAAAGTGGGGGCAAATCCCATAATCAGATAGTCAATCGTCAGGCCAAGCAGGGACAGGAGCAAAATAGGGCGGCGTCCGTATCTGTCCGAAAGATTGCCCAACACCGGGGAAAACATAAACTGAAGCAATGCATAAACAAAAACCAGATAGCCCCCCACAACGGCGCTTTTGGCAATACTTTCCCCGGTCAGCTCTAAAATCAGGTGCGGCAGTACCGGAAGAATGATGCCCAGGCCGATCATGTCGAGCAATATCGTAATCAGGATAAAGCCCAGAGCCAGGCGAGAGTTTTTGGAAACCGGCATTAAAAATAAGTCCCATTCAGAAAATGGCGCGCTACGCATTTTTCGCAATTGTACTGAGCTAGTTGAAAATCATGGATTATTCAAGGACTGGTTTTATAGACGCTGGGGACCTCGTAGCCATAAATCCATGCCAATCTTTGCAAATGTGCGGTAGGCCCCTGCGCGGAAACAACAATATCCCTGAAGATGGAGAACGGCCATTCCAGATGATAGATGTTTCCGTTGGATGCGGAGGTTTTTACCACTTTGTTTACGCGCGGCTGGCGATGGGACTGGTAGGTTGCAAATGCCGTTTGCGGGTCTGTGGACTTTGCCAATAGCGGCCCCAAAACCCCTGCGTCTTCAATGGCCATGGCGGCCCCCTGTGCTTGATAGGGCAACATGGCGTGGGCCGCGTCTCCGATCAGGCCAACCGGGCCTTTGAACCATTGAGAGGTTTTGGCCGCATAAAGGGGCCATTTTTTCCATCCCCCCTCAGCGGCATTGATGATTGCTTTAACCCGCTTGCACGAAAGACCGGCCTTGGGCACCGAGGGGGTTGTCACCGTTTGCGGATTGAGTTTTCGTGACAGTTTTTCCTTGGTGAACATGGCGATATTGACCACATGGCGCGTAGGGTGGGGATAGGCGATGACGTGGAATCCGGGTCCCCACATCAGGCTTGAATTATTCAGGTTAAAATGATCCTTGAGCAGGGAGGTGGGGACCAGCGCGCGCCAGGCTATATAGTTGGAATATTGCGCATCGGGACCGGCCAGAATTTTTCTGCGGGTCATGGAGTGAACACCGTCTGCCCCGACAAAGGCAAAGGGTCGGGTGTTGTGAACCGAGCCATCCTTGTTTTCAACCGTCAGGGAGAGGCCTTTTTGATGGGCCTGCATGTCAAAACTTCTCACGCCGAACTGAAATTCGATATTGGCGCGCTTCCGGCAGGCGCTGAACAATACGTCTGAAAGGTCGGCGCGATGAATAACCATATATTGCGCGCCAAATGCCTTTTCCATGGCGGGGCCCATTTTCAGGCTGATAAGGGGGGTTGGCCGGCGAAAGGGATAAATGTCGATTTCTTTTGTGGCAAACCCGGCGGTTTTCAGCGCGTCATCCAGCCCCAGATCGTTGAGTATTTTTCTGGCATTGGGGCTGATCTGCAATCCGGCCCCCTCTGTCTGGATTTGTGCTGTTTGTTCCAGTATGACAACACGAATGCCGGATTTGGCCAGTGACAGGGCCATGGTCATTCCCGCAATGCCGGCCCCGGCAATATATATCGTTCGTACCTGCTCTAAATCAGAGTTTGCAAGGGTGCGGGATACTTGGCGGGATACTTGGCGGGATACTTGGGGGCCAGTGGTCATATTCTGTTATGCGGGTTCAGGCACGAACAGGGCCGAGGCGGGGTCGCAGGTTCCCGCTGTCAGTTTCGGGCTGAATACATAATGGGTCGAGCAATAGGGGCACACGATTTCGTTTTCGCTGCCCATATCAAGGAAAACATGGGGATGGTCGAAGGGGGGAAGTGCACCAATGCACTGAAATTCCTTTGCGCCGATTTCAATTCTGGGGTCCCCGTGGGTGTTGTGAAAATGAGGAACAGATGTCTGGGCCATTTGATTTTGTCTCGCTCGTTTGTTCCGTAGTAAAAAATACGGTTGGAATCTGGTGCAGACTTTAGTCCTGTTGCTTAACTAATTCTAGTGCATATTGTGGGCAATTGTTCCGGTAAATTGATAAGAAGCAGGACAGAAATGGCGCACTTTATTTCCGAGAATATTCAGATTGCATATGAAACATACGGGAGCGGGCAACCGATTATTCTGGTGCATGGATTTGCCTCCAATGGCGTGATTAACTGGGTTGATACGGGATGGGTGAAAACCCTTGTTGATGCCGGTTTTGCCCCCGTTACCATTGATAATCGGGGCCATGGGCAATCTGAAAAACTCTATGATCCTGAACTTTACCCGGCCCGGGTTATGGCGCGCGATGTTGCGGGGCTGATAAGACATCTTGAATATGACAAAATCCATGGGCCGGTGCCGATTATGGGATATTCCATGGGCGCGCGGATTTGTGCATTTGTTTCGATGAATTATCCGCATCTGGTTGGTTGTGCGGTTTTTGGCGGTTTGGGGATTAACATGATTCACGGGCTTGGGGGGTCTCAGGATATTGTGGAGGGGTTGCTGGCCCCCAGTTTAAGCGATGTTCGCTCGCCTGCGGGGAGAATGTTTCGCATTTTTGCCGAACATACCAAAAGTGATCTCAAGGCGCTTGCCGCGTGCATGCAATCCTCCAGGGATCCGATTAGCGCTGAAGCGTTGGGAAAAATCGAGTTGCCTGTATTGGTGGCGGTGGGGGATGAGGATAGTATCGGGGGGTCACCGGATGAACTGGCGCAAATTCTGCCTCATGGTGAGGCGCTGGTTTTGAAGGGGCGCGACCATATGCGCGCAACCGGTGACAAAAACTTTAAGAGCGGTGTTGTTGATTTTCTGGCGCGGGTGACCACTTGATTTATAATATGCTACAGATGGTGTTCGCGTTTTGTGTGGAGAATGGTAATGTCGGTCGCTAACAGCCCTGCGGTTATTGAAACGCCCCTCAACAAGGATGCCCTGTGGCAAAGAGTGCGCGCGGGGGCGCAAAATATTGCCGATGCCGAGCCATTGCTGGTTGATTTTGTCACCGATTCGGTTTTGGAGCGGGACAATCTGGAAGAAGCCCTGGCGTTTATTCTGGCCAATCGCTTGCGCCATGCAGGTGTTTCGGCGGAATTGAGCCGCAAGGCGTTTTGTGAAGCCTTAAAAATTGATCCTGATATTGCCGGTGCCATGCGTGTTGATCTGGCAGCGACGGTAGAACGGGACCCGGCGAGCCATCGCGCCATCGAGCCGGTTTTGTACTTCAAGGGGTTTCATGCGCTGCAAACTCATCGTTTTGCCCACGCCATGTATAATTCGGGACGCAAGGATTTTGCCCTTTATCTGCAAAGCCGTTCTTCGCAGGTCTATCAGGTGGATATCCACCCGGCGGTAAAGGTGGGGTGCGGGGTGATGCTGGATCACGGGACCGGGATTGTCATTGGCGAAACGGCAACCATTGGGGACCACGTCTCCATTCTTCAGGGGGTCACCCTTGGGGGAACCGGAAAAGAAGAGGGGGACCGTCACCCCAAGGT
>WFOP01000336.1 GCA_015487985.1 Hyphomicrobiales bacterium | reverse complement strand
CAATTTTGGAGGGGTCATCCATGTTTGCAAGCATTTGAACAAGCCCCACCAGAGTGCCGATCATGCCAAAGGCCGGTGCCGCATCGCCCAGAGCTTTGAAAACCCGTTGTCCTTCGGACAGGCGAGTCAGATATTGATCGCGCGCCAGTTCCATGGATTCCTTGATGAACTTGAGGTCATAGCCATCAGCGATATATTGTGCGCCCTTTTTGAGGTTTGGTTCTTCCAGCTCTACATTTTCCAATCCAAGGGGACCGGTTTTGCGAACGATATCGCCCATTTCGGCGACCTTTTCGACAATTTCGGACGGCTCGACCTTTTTATGGGTAAAGGCGATTTTCCCCCCCGTGACGAAAGCCTGAATTATACCGGACAGGGGGAAACGGATGAGTGTGGCAGCGATTCCGCCCCCGATCACAATCATGGCGGAGGGGCCGTCAATAAATTGACCGAACGAACCACCCATCATAATCGCGGCTGCAATAAAGGCGCCGCCGGCAATAATGCCCAGGATTGTTGCAATATCCATATTTTACTCCATGCGCCCCGGGCGCAAATACCTGACTGTTTTCAGGTCCAAATATGCACGGGGATGGAGAATTTTCCCTTAAGCGGCAAGGTTAACAAATGATTTTTATTTGGTGTGTAGAAGCAAATCATAAGATTTGGTTAACCATAATTTGACAGGGTTCTGCGGGAAAGGTCTGGATTTGCTTGGGTGTTTGAAAATGGATGAAAAACTGGGCAAAAGGTTTTTCATTCCCCTGATGATGGGCCTGGTTTTGAACGGGGCACATGGTGCGGTTGCGCAAAATGTGGGCAATCCTGATTTTGCACCGGTTTTTGTGCCTGGGGGCGAGGTGTTCTTGCCCTTTGCCGGGGATGTGCCGCTGGAGCAGGCTCAACCGTTTTTTGATGTGGATTGGTCGGTACAGCTCAGGGCTACACATACCGGGGGTACCGAGCAGGGAAAAAATTCCGTTGAACTGTTACCTGAAATCTCCCTTACGCGGGCGGGATTACGGGGGCAGTATGTTTTTGACGGTCAGGCGACATTGTCGGTAAACGATGACCAGTTGACCCGGGTAAACAATACGCAATTTGGATATAGCGGCCAGTATGCACTTGATTCAGTTTCCCAATTGAGCGGGAGCTTGAACCTGAATGTCTCTCAGGACGATGTGAACGGGCCGGGTGTTCCCGATAATATTGTGCAATTGCCCTATAATGTTTCGCTGAAGGGGGAACTGGGGGTGGTGCGTCAGTTCGGGCGCTTTTCCCTTGAAGGCTCAACCCGGTTTGAGCGCGCCTATCGGGGTCCCACTCAACTGGTGGGGAATTTGTTGCAGGACAATTCAGAATTCAGTTTTGTAAAATTTGGTGGAGATTTGCGGGCTTCTTATGCTTTTTCTCCCGAAATTTCCTTGTTCGTTGAAGGGGGGGCAGATCGGGACTGGTTTGACAGTGCGCCCGCATCAACGGGTATCAAGCTGGATGGTATTGACTATCAATTGCGCGCGGGGAGCGCGCTTAACTGGCGTGATGTGCTGAATGTCGAGGCCTCTGTTGGGTGGGTGTTGCGCCAGCATGTGGACCCTTCAATCACGGATCGCGGGGAAGCGGTTTATGCGTTGAATATCGGATATACGCCATCGAATGCGTTAAGCTTTTCCGGGGAAATCAGCACCACTATCGTGCCTGAAGATGTCACGGCGGGGCGCCCCAGGTCAGTTGCATATGGTGCGTCGGGAAATGTTGGCTATGCGATTGCGCCCTGGATTGGGTTGCGTGCCTCACAAACAGGGCGATGGGTGCTGCCCCAAACAGGGGTGAACACACAAACAACATTGACCACCGGGCTGGGTGTTGACGTGGATATCAACAAGAATCTGGCGCTCAATCTGGATTATCTTTATACTTGGAGTGAAAATCTGCCCTCAAGCACCGAGCCGGAATATGAGCATGCCGCAACGATTGGCATCAAGTATTCTCGTTAGTGGCAACGATCTGAAGTTCTTTCATGAAATCGTGGGAAATGTCTTGTCGATCGAGGGCAAAGACGATGTTTGCGGTCAGAAAACCGATTTTTGAGCCGCAATCAAAGGCGCGTCCGTTGTATTTGACGCCGGTAAAACCCTGTTGTTCCATCAGCTTTTGCATGGCGTCGGTGATTTGAATTTCTCCTCCCGCACCCTTGGATTGTTGTGCGATCAGGTCAAAAATTTCCGGCTGCAATATATAGCGCCCCGAGATAATCAGATTTGAGGGGGCATCCTGGGGTTTGGGTTTTTCAACCATTTGAGTGATTTGAAAACCGGTATCGGGGCCATCGCCGCGCCCCACCACACCATAGGAGGAAATCCCTGCGGGGTCCGTTTCTTCCACCGCAATTACATTGTTGCCGGTTTCATTATAGGCGTTTATCATTTGGGAAAGCACGCCGGGTTCTGATTTAATCAGCATATCGGGCAGTAAAAGCGCAAAAGGCTCTTTGCCAACAATATCGCGGGCGCACCAGACGGCATGGCCCAGTCCCAATGGCTCTTGCTGGCGGGTAAAACTTGTCTGGCCGGGTTTGGGCAAGTCATCCTGCAGGCTTTTGAGGGCCTCCAGTTTTCCCCTGGCGGCGAGGGTGGATTCCAGTTCAAACTGACGGTCAAAATGATCTTCAATGACCCCCTTGTTGCGACCGGTTACAAAGATAAAGTGTTCAATCCCTGCTTCTTTTGCCTCATCCACGGCATATTGAATGAGGGGGCGATCAACCACCGGCAGCATTTCCTTGGGCATGGCTTTGGTTGCGGGTAAAAATCGTGTGCCCAGACCGGCCACGGGAAAAACTGCAATTCTGACTTTTTTGGGCACTTTATTTTCACCTGCTTTGGGGGGTAAATTGGGGGGT
>WFOP01000335.1 GCA_015487985.1 Hyphomicrobiales bacterium | reverse complement strand
CGCATCCCCTGCCGGAAACCCCCATGAACTGACCCCAAGGGTCTTGCCGTTGGCATCGAGCCTGAGCGCGCCAACCCCGGTGCCCACGGATATCAGCGCCCCCGGCGCCCCTTCTGTTGCGCCAATCAGTGCCCCATATCCATCCCCGCCAATCGTTATCCCTGCAAAGTCGCCTAGCAATTGATACAATTGATCGCGTCGCTCCTTCAGCCCGTACCCCGCAATACCAAGCGCAATATGAACGGTTTTTGTTTCCTTCGGATCACGCCCGACAGCGCCACAAACCCTGCTCCAGACTCCCTGAATTGCTTCAAATGAGCGCGGCGCGCCAAGGGACAATGCCCCCGCCCCCGTTTGTGCACGGCCAAGTTCGTTTCCCTCAATATCCAACAATGCTCCACGGGTGCCGGTGCCCCCCATATCAAGGCAGAAATAATGAGATAAGCTGTTTTTCACTTGGTTACACTTGTTTTGAACATGGGGCTTTGGCAATTCACATACCAATTATGTTGGCCACAAGTCGGGATAATTGGCAAGCAAACAAATTTATATGTTTTGTTTCAATGTGTTGAGGAGGGTAGAAAAATAAGTTAACAAATTATTGCTTAATAGGTTTTCTTTTGGTAGCATATTGGTATGAAAAGTTCAATTGCGCTTGGGAGGGTAGGAGTTGACGCTTAACGGATCCAATAATTCTGCTGATTGTGCGCCTGAAGATGAATGGCGCGAAACCGAGTTTCGCTCGCCGCGTTATGCGGGCTTGGAAACTTGGCCAAATAGAGAAATTCTTGGTGCGTTGCTGGGGGGACAATATCAGGCTCTCAGTGCCGTGGCGGAGGCATTGCCCTCACTTGAAGCGGCCATAGATGCGGCAATTGTTCGACTGGCGGGAGATACGGGGCGCATTGTTTATGTTGGCGCGGGGACATCGGGGCGTCTGGCGGTTTTGGATGGAATTGAGCTTACCCCCACGTTTGGCTGGCCGCTGGAGCGGCTTGAATATCTGTTTGCCGGCGGTGATGCGGGGCTGAATCACGCCATCGAAGGGGCTGAGGATGACGCGGGGGCGGGGCAAAGCGAAATTGAAGCGATTAACCCCGCGCCACAGGATGTGGTTCTGGGATTGGCCGCCAGTGGCACCACTCATTATACCCGCGCCGCCATTCAAACCGCGCGCAAGGCCGGAAGTTTAACTGTCACATTCGCCAATAATCCCAATTCGCCGCTTTTGGCGGATGCTGAATTTGGTGTTTTGTTGCGCACCGGACCGGAGGTCCTTTCCGGCTCAACCCGGCTTGGGGCGGGGACCAGTCAAAAAATTGCACTAAACCTGTTTTCCACTACATTGATGATAGGTCTGAACAAGGTGCATCAGGGGCATATGGTGGACATGCAGGCCAGCAATCAAAAGCTGGTTTTGCGGGCGCAACGCATGGTGATGGAGATTACCGGTTGTGACCCTGCAAGGGCCACAGCGGCGCTTGAACAATGCGACTATCATACAAAACTTGCGGTCCTGATTGTTGAGGGACACGAAAAGAATGCGGCGTTGAGTTTGCTCAAACGTCACAATGGAAACCTGGCTGCAGCCCTTTCTGACACCTAGTTGGATAAGTGGATTGTAACCGGTTGGTGCCCCATGGGAGGGGCAAAATATAGGGACGGTTTAATTAAACAGGAGAGAACCAAAATGAAGAAAATTATTGTAGGTGGCCTTGCAGCCACCCTCATGCTGGGCGCCGCCAGTTTTTCCTACGGGGCTGAGTTGACCATTGAGAGTTGGCGAAATGACGATCTGGCCATTTGGCAGGATACGATTTTGCCGGCATTCATGGCGGCAAATCCTGATATCAAGGTGACATTTGCACCAACGGCACCGGCTCAATATAATGCCGCGCTCAATGCCAAACTCGAAGGGGGAACAGCGGGTGATCTGATTACCTGCCGTCCGTTTGATTCCGCCCTTGATTTGTTCAACAAAGGTCAGTTGGCTCCCTTGAACGGATTATCCGCGTTGGACAATTTTTCCGACGTAGCCAAGTCCGCATGGACAACCGATGATGGCAGCACAACATTTTGTGTGCCCATGGCCGCTGTTATCCACGGGTTCATTTATAACAAGGATGCCTTCGCAGAACTTGGGTTAAGCGAACCTGAAACTCAGGAAGAATTCACCGCCGTTCTGGACGCCATTAAAGCCGATGGCACTTATATTCCCATGGCCATGGGAACGCTGGACCAGTGGGAAGCCGCTGCCATGGGATATCAGAATATCGGTCCCATGTACTGGAAGGGGGAGCAGGGGCGCCTTGGCATCATCAACGGCACTGAAAAGCTGACAGACCCCCAATGGGTAAAGCCCTTTGAAGTTCTGGCGGAGTGGGGCCAGTATCTGGGGGATGGTTTTGAAGCACAGGCCTATCCCGACAGCCAGACATTGTTCACCCTTGGCCGTGCGGCGATTTATCCCGCCGGATCATGGGAAATCACCGGCTTCAACAATGATGCCGATTTTGAGCTGGGCGCCTTCCGTCCACCCCTGCCCAATGCCGGCGACAAATGCTATATCAACGATCACACCGATATTGCCATGGGTCTGAACCCGGCCTCACCAAATGCTGAAGCGGCAAAAGTGTTCCTTGAGTGGATGGGAACAGAAGAATTCGCCCAGCTTTATTCCAATGCGCTGCCGGGCTTTTTCTCCCTGTCCAAGCACGCAATTTCCCTGGATGATCCACTTGCCAACGAGTTTATCTCCTGGCGTTCAGAGTGTGATTCAACCATTCGTTCCGCAGCGCAAATCCTGACCCGCGGCGGAACACCCAACCTCTGGAGCGGTATGTGGACTGCCTCAGCAAACGTGATCAACGGGACACAAACTCCCGCTGAAGCCGCTGCTGAATTGCAGGCCGGTCTGGAAAGCTGGTATGAACCCCAGCAATAACGGGTAAGGGAAAATAAAATGGTGCCCGGGTCTGTTGTCCGGGCACCATGTTCACGAACGTGACCAAATCAGGCGGGGGAAAATGACCAAGGTTCTCAAGATAAAAAAGCGTCCTTTTCGCTGGCACATTCTGGTGTTTCTGGCGCCTGCGGCTTTCATTTATACCACGGTTATGATTTTGCCATTGGCCGAAACGCTGCGTCTGTCGTTTTTCAATGTGGACAGCGTTACCCGCGAGGTCACTTTTATCGGTCTGGACAATTATAAAGAGTTGTTTTTCAACGTTTATTGGGTGGAGCCGTTCTTTCGCGCCCTTTGGAACAATTTCTACTTTTTTATCATTCACATGCTGGTGCAAAACCCCATCGGCATCATGATTGCCGCCCTGCTTTCCATGTTTCATCTGCCGGGAAAGAAATTTTATCGCACCGCGATTTTCATGCCCACTTTATTGTCTTTTGTGATCGTTGGTTTTGTCTGGAAACTCATGCTTTCGCCTCTGTGGGGAGTTTCAAAAGGCCTGTTAAACAGCGTTGGCCTTGGCAGTTGGTTTATGCCGTTTCTGGGGCGTGAAGAAACTGCGCTGACCACGTTGGCCTTCATTTCGGTCTGGCAGTTTATCGGTATCCCCATGATGTTGATTTACGCCGCGCTTTTGTCCATCCCAGAGGAGGCTGTCTCTTATACACATCTGACGCTG
>WFOP01000334.1 GCA_015487985.1 Hyphomicrobiales bacterium | reverse complement strand
ATATATCCCACATGAAATGGCGGCAATGGAATTGTTCAGGGGACTGGATTTCACCAGATCGCGCTTTTGCATCCAGCTTAGCGCATCGGCCAGCGCCACATAAGCCCCGGTGATGGCGGCAGTGCGGGTGCCCCCGTCCGCCTGAAGCACGTCACAATCAAGGGTAACCTGATTTTCGCCAAGGGCGGCCATGTCAACAACGGCGCGCAAAGAACGGCCAATCAGACGCTGGATTTCCTGGGTGCGACCCGTCTGCTTGCCCGCCGTTGCCTCGCGACGGGTGCGCCGGTCTGTTGCGCGGGGCAACATGCCATATTCAGCCGTTACCCAGCCAACCCCCTGACCACGCCGCCAGGGGGGAAGCGAAGTTTCAACCGAAGCGGTGCACAGGACTTTTGTGTTGCCAAAACTGATCAGGCAGGAGCCTTCAGCCTGGGGGGCAATATGACGCTCAATGCGCACATCTCGCATTTGGTCATTGGCGCGTTTGGAAGGTCGCATTGGTTGGGTCCACCATCTGTTTGTTTTGTTTTGCTTATTGTCAGGGTCTTAGCGGAGGCTTTGCATAAGAACAAGGCGGACAGGGGGAATAAACAGGGTGTGCTTAACGGGACGGGATTCGATGTGATTTTTCTTGTGAAGTTTGACTTGTGTGCCTGAAACACTAAATAGGGTTTTGGAGGCGTTTTCAGGCACGCATAGAAATTCATATGGAAAAAAACCAACAAAATACGGACTTTCTTGAAACACTTAATGCGCGTTCACAGGATATTTTTGCCAAGATCGTTGAAAATTATCTGGAAACCGGTGCGCCGGTGGGTTCGCGCCAACTCTCCAGAATGCTTGATTTGAACCTGTCCCCGGCCTCCATTCGCAATGTCATGTCCGATCTGGAGGAACTTGGGCTTATCCAGGCTCCCCATGTGTCGGCGGGACGGGCACCCACACAAGAGGGTTTGCGGTTTTTTGTCGATGCCATGCTTGAGATCGGCACCATGGATGCCAGTGACCGGGCACAGATTTCTCAGCAGATTTCCCAATCCTCCCCCGATGGTACGCCGGAAAAATTCCTGACCGAGGCCAGCCAGCTCCTGTCGGGCTTGAGCCACGGGGCGGGGGTGGTGATTGCGGCCAAATCGGACATGGTGCTTAAACACCTGGAATTTGTGCGGCTGGACCAGACGTCTGCCATGGCGGTTCTGGTGGGGGAAGACGGGCTGGTTGAAAACCGCATCGTCCCCCTGCCCCCGGGTCTGGACGGGGGGGCGCTGGTCAGGGCATCAAATTATCTCTCCCATCATATTGTGGGCAAAACCATTTCTGAGGCGCGCCAGTCGCTGCGTATGGGGCTGCAATCCCATCAGCATGAACTGGATGCAATTTCGCTTAAACTGGTGGAAACCGGGGTTGCCACCCTGAGCAAATCAGACGGGGATGGGGCCCCCACCGTTATCGTGCGGGGGCGGGCCAATCTGATTGATGACACCATGGCCTCCTCGGACCTTGAACGATTGCGCGAACTGCTGGATGAACTGGAAAATAAAAAGGGGCTGATTGAACTGCTCAATGACGCTGAAAACGCACAGGGCGTGCGCATTTTCATCGGTTCTGAAAACAAATTGTTTTCACTTTCGGGGTCTTCGGTCATTCTTTCCCCTTATAAAGATGCCAATGACAAGATTATCGGAGTTTTGGGCATTATCGGGCCAACGCGGATCAATTATGCGCGTATTGTGCCGGTGGTGGATTATACGGCGCGGGTGATTAGCGAAATGATCCGACAGAAAAGCTCTTAAAGAAAAAACCGTAAAAAAGGGGCAAAAAATTGAGCGTTTTAATGTTGGATTTGCAACAACAGGACTTGAACTAAACCCTGTTTCATCCGATATGCTCCAGACAATAACTTTCCAACCCGAAAAATCAACGCAAGCTGAATTTTGGCAGGCTGAATTTTAATCTCGAGGATAATATGGGCGACAAAACCACCGACGATGAATTTTCCAACCCTTTGGATGGGCAAAAGGATGTTCCCAATCAGAATGCACAAACAGATTCTGAACCTTTAGAAACAGAGCAAGGCGAAGATGAAGCGCAAAATTCACAGGTCGCTGAAATGATTTTGGCGATGCAAAATGAAAATGCAGAACTCAAGGAACGCGTCTTAAGGGTTACCGCGGATATGGAAAACCTGCGCAAAAGAACCCAGCGCGAAATAAGCG
>WFOP01000333.1 GCA_015487985.1 Hyphomicrobiales bacterium | reverse complement strand
GTGGAAATTCAATATTGGCAGTATTTTTTTGAAGCGCGGGTGAATGCAATTGACACTCTGATTGAAAATTTTGAAGCTGCCAACCCCGACATTACCGTCGTTCAGACAACCTTTCCCTATGCGGATTACCGCACCAAGGTTGCCGCCGCCATCCCTGCCGGACAGGGGCCGGATGTGGTCCAACTGTTTTATGGGTGGCTCAATGACTATGTGGATGCGGACCTGATCCGCCCCCTGCCAACGGACATGTTCCCCCCTGAGCAGATTGAGGCCGAATTTTTCCCCATGGTTCAGGCCATGAAGCGCGATGGGGCCTATATGGCTTTGCCCACCGCCGTTCGTGCGCTGGCGCTGTTCTATAACAAGCGCCTGTTTGAAGAAGCCGGAATCGAGGCCCCACCCCAGACCCTTGATGAACTGGTGGACGTTGCAACAGCACTCACCAAGCGTGACGGCTCGGGCAACATAACCCAGGTGGGCATCACCACGGGCATGAATGCGCAGGATCACCACTGGTGGCGCGAAGTTCTGGTGCGCCAGTTCGGTGGCACCCCCTATACCGACGACTACAAAACCGTCACCTACAATGATGCCGCCGGCGTTGCCGCGTTGCAATGGTATGCCGATCTGGAGACCACCCACGGGGTGACGCAGGCTGGCTTCATGGATGAACCCCAGGCTGCTTTCAAGGCCGGTCGCGCAGGTATGCATATTGATGGATCGTTCAGAATCGGGGCACTCAATTCAACGCGCGGCCTTGAATGGGGGGTTGCTGAACTGCCTGCCGGCCCTGATGGGTTGCGATCCAACTATTCCTCCTACTGGGTGAACGCCGTCACCACCAAGGCGGAAGGGGAAAAGCAGGAGGCCGCGCTCAAGTTCATGCAATATCTGACTTCGGATGAAGCCATGCAAATCTGGCTGGAAACCGTTGGTGAATTACCCGCCAAACCAACCGCTGCCCTGACCGAGGCCAATAAGGCCGACCCGGTATTTGGTCCCTTCGTTGAGGGGCTGGGCTATGCAAAAACCACTATTTTTGCTAATGAATCGGGACAACGTCAGGTAATCATGGACGCCTTGCAGCGCATTTTGCTGGAGGGCGCATCAGCGGAAACCGCTTTGGGGGAAGCTGCCGCCAAAGAGCAAGCTCTGTTGGACGAGTACTATAACTAACCTCAATAAATCCAGGCGGCTCTGAGTATTTTTAGAGCCGCCATTTTTTTGAGCGAGGCAAAGCATGTTCGGCTATAAATCACTATCCATAAAACAAAAACAGGTTGTTTGGGCTTGGGGCTTTCTGGCGCTCCCGGTTGTTTTTTATTCTGTAATTCGTTTCTACCCGACTTTTGGGGCAGTGCTGCTTTCGTTTCAGGAGTGGAATCTTTTGGGGGGGAAAACGTGGAACGGCATAGAGAATTATCAAAAACTGTTTTCTGACCCGGTGTTCTGGAAAGTATTCTCCAATACCTTTCTTTATCTCATTCTGGGTACACCCATTTCCTTGCTTGTGTCCTTTATTATCGCCTATAATCTGGACAAGGTGCGCTTTATGCACGGGACAATTCGGGCGCTTTATTTTCTGCCGTTCATGACCTCAACCGTTGCCATGGCCTGGCTGTGGCGCTGGTTTTACCAACCGGTGCCCATCGGGCTGTTCAATAATATACTCGCCAGCGTCGGCATCCCGCAATTTCCGTTTCTCAAATCAACCTTCTGGGCGCTTCCCTCAATTCTTGCGCCCGCCGTCTGGGCAGGCCTTGGCTTTCAGGTCATCATATTTATGGCGGGCATCCGCGCCATTCCCAACACCTATTACGAAGCGGCGCGCATTGACGGGGTTGGGCCGTGGACAATCCTGAGGGAAATCACCCTGCCCTTGCTCAAACCGACAATCGTGTTTCTGGTGGTTTTTTCATCCATCGGATTTTTGCGCATCTTTGATCAGGTGTTCAACATGACCACCAATGACCCCGGGGGGCCACTCAACGCCACAAAACCCCTTGTTCTGATGATTTATGACACCGCGTTCAACGCCTTTGACATGGGATATGCAGCGGCGCAAACCGTGGTCCTGTTCATCGTGTTACTGGTGGTCAGCCTTGTCCAGCTCCGCGTAATGAGGGACAGGTAAATGGCTATCGAAGAAATCAAAGCCTCCTCGGGCACCCTTGAAAAACAAACCGGCCCGGCAAATTACAGGGATGTTGATCCGGGCAAGATTATTCGCTGGACCCTGCTTTTTCTTGGTGGTGTGGTGATGGTGATGCCGATTGTGTTCATGATTTCCACCTCCCTGAAATGGCCCCATGAAATTTACGAACTCTCGATCATCCCCAAAGAGCCAACGCTGGACAATTACATTTTTGTTCTGGAGGACGGGCGGTTTTACCAATGGTTCTGGAATTCTTTACTGATTGCCACAGCCACCACAATCTCCGCCGTTCTGTTTGATTCAATGGTGGGCTATGCCCTGTGCAAATTCAGCTTTCGCGGGCGCATGTTTGTCTTTATTGCCATTTTATCAACCCTGATGATCCCTACGGAAATGCTGGTTATTCCATGGTATATCATGGCGCGGGACTTTGGATGGCTCAATTCTCACTGGGGCATTATGTTCCCGGGCATGATGACCGCCTTTGGCACTTTTTTGATGAAGCAGTTTTTTGAAACCGTACCGGATGATTTTTTGGAAGCGGCGCGCATTGATGGTTTGAACGAGTTTCAAATCTGGTGGAGCGTTGCCATGCCGTTGGTGACCCCTGCCCTTTCGGCGCTGGCCATTTTCATCTTCCTTGGCAACTGGACCGCCTTTATCTGGCCGCTCATCGTCACCAATTCCCCCTCCCTTTATACGCTGCCGGTGGGCCTGACCACTTTCAGCGTCGAGCAAAGCGTACAATGGGAATTGATAATGACCGGGGCGGCGCTGGCGACCATTCCCACTTTATTGGTGTTTCTGGTTTTCCAGCGATATATCATTCGCGGCGTGGTGATGGCAGGGTTGAAGGGATGAGCGACAACAGCGTTTTCCCCAACGACATTTACAAAGAAACTGTGCTCGCCCCCCTGTTTGAGGGGGTCAAAAAGCATTTTGCCGGCGCGGTGGCTCAAATCAACCGGGCGCATCTGGTCATGCTGGCGGAAACAGGAATTCTTTCCGGTGATACCGCATCAGAAATTGCTATTGCGCTGGCGGATATTGATGCCGACCTTGATATCGGAAAGCTGGAATATACCGGCGAATTTGAAGACTATTTTTTTGTGGTCGAGGGGGAACTGAGGCAGCGCCTTGGGCCAGATATTGCCGGCGCGCTCCACACTGCACGTTCCAGAAACGACATGGATCACACGGTTTTCAAGATGGTTTTGCGGGCCAGACTGGATGCACTGCTGGAATTGGGCCTTGGACTGGCGGATGCACTGATTGAAAAAGCAGAGGTGGAGAAAGAAACGCTGATTGTTGCCTATACCCATGGGCAACCCGCCCAGCCCAGCACATTTGGCCATTATCTTTCAGGTGTGATTGAAGTGCTATTGCGCGATTTGAAACGCTTGCATGATGCGCGCAAGCTTTTGCAAAAATGTCCGATGGGGGCGGCCGCCATTACCACGTCGGGCTTTGGTATTGATCGACACCGGGTGGCGGAACTGCTCGGGTTTGAGGCCCCTTTGCAAAACTCTTATG
>WFOP01000332.1 GCA_015487985.1 Hyphomicrobiales bacterium | reverse complement strand
GTTTTTAACTGGCCAATGCCATGTTCGGCTGAAATGGAGCCCCCCAGATCCGCGACAATTTCATAAATTCCATCATGGATTTTTTGCGCCCCGGCCATAAATGCCTTCGGGTCGGCCTCCACCGGCTGGGAAAAATTGAAATGAATATTCCCGTCCCCCAGATGCCCGAACGGGCAGGGGCGAATACCCGGAACAATTGTTTTTGCAACAGCATTGCCCCGTTCAATGAGTTCAGGAACCCGCGACACCGGCACTGAAACATCATGTTTGATGGAAGCCCCTTCGCGTGACTGGCTCTGGCTCATCTGCTCGCGGGTCTGCCACATGTTTTGGCGTTCCTGCAATGAGCTGGCAATACTGGCATCTGTAATTAAACCGGCCTCAAACGCAGTTTCCAGATTTTTCAACAAGGTTCCTTCTGCCCCATTTTTTGCAACGGAGACCTCGGCCAGAACATACCAGGGAGAGTCGCTGGGGGAGGGGTCAGCCGAAATCATTTTGTGCCTGAGTTGAATATCAATCCCAAATCGCGGCATCAGTTCAAAGGCTGTGAGGCTGGTTCCCAGTCCTGCCCTCAGGGCTGAAAACAGTTGCAATGCAATGTCGGGCGAGGAGACATTTATCCATGCGGTTTCAAAAGAGATTGGCGCAGGAAACAGTTTCAGGGTTGCCGCGGTAATAAAGCCCAGTGTCCCCTCTGCCCCCACTAACAGGTTGGAAATATCATAGCCGGTATTGTTTTTTTTCAGGGCATTCAGCCCCTGAAAAAGCGAACCATCAGGTAAAACCGCCTCAACCCCCATGCAAAGCTGGCGGGCATTGCCATAGGCCAGAACCTGCACGCCCCCCGCGTTTGAGGAGAGAACGCCCCCAATCTGCGCCGACCCTTCAGAGGCAATGGACAGGGGAAACAGCAGGTTGTTTTCCTGGGCGATTTCCTGAGCCGTTTGTAGCACCATCCCCCCCTCAACACACATATGCCCCGCTTCAACATCAATGTTGCGCAATTGGTTGATTTTGGAAAGTGAGACAATAATTTCAGTGCCCGACAGGGGCACCTGTCCCCCCACCATGCCGGTATTTCCCCCTTGGGGGATGAGCGGTGTTTTATTGAGGTTTGCCCATTTTACCAGATTTTGCAGCGCCATTACAGTTTTTGGAAAAACAACCGCACGGGCTTTTGTGGAATAGCGTTTTCGGGGTTCTTCAATAAACGAACCCATCTCCTGCGCATCCACGATGATTTTTTCAAGGCCGGGAATGTTTGATAAATCGATCAACAATTCATTTTGTGAAAGGTTCATGCTTTGTGTAATTTAACCCGTTTATCAGCGCCAATAACTTGCCCCGTATCTTGGCCTGTGGCACAAGCAAATTCAACACAACATTTTTTGTCGGACAAATTGGAGTAACTGGCATGGCTGAAGGATTGATGGCGGGAAAACGCGGGCTGATTATGGGTGTCGCCAACAAGCGTTCAATTGGCTATGGCATCGCAAAGGCCATCGTCTCCCAGGGGGGCGAAGTCGCCCTGAGCTATCAGGGGGAAGTGCTTAAACGGCGTGTAGAGCCGTTGGCAGAAGAGTTGGGGTGTGATTTGCTGGTTGAATGTGATGTGTCCAGTGATGCCGCCATTGACCAGACCTTTGAAACCATCAAAGAAAAATGGGGCAAGCTGGATTTTGTGGTGCATGCTATCGGGTTTTCCAACAAGGAAGAACTGGAGGGGCGTTATGTGGACACCAGTGCCGACAATTTTGCCCTGACCATGAACATCTCGGTCTATTCTTTTACCGCTGTTGCAAGACGGGCAGAAGCGTTGATGAGTGATGGCGGCTCGATGCTGACCCTGTCATATGGCGGCGCCCAGCGGGTTATTCCCAATTACAACGTGATGGGTGTGGCAAAAGCCGCCCTTGAATGTTCGGTTCGCTATCTGGCTGCCGACCTTGGCCCTTCAAATATCCGGGTTAATTCCATTTCCGCCGGTGCCATAAAAACGCTGGCCGCCGCCGGCATTGCAGATTTCAGAAAAATGCTTGGCCATCAGGAGGCAACTGCTCCATTGCGCCGCAATGTCAGTGCCGATGAGGTGGGCAGTGCCGCCCTGTATCTGCTGAGTGATCTTTCAAGTGGGGTTACCGGGGAAAACCATTTTGTCGATGGCGGCTATAATAT
>WFOP01000331.1 GCA_015487985.1 Hyphomicrobiales bacterium | reverse complement strand
GACCTCAGCGGCGTCTGCAATTTCGCTGGTTTGGCTGGTTTGGCTGTCTTGTGCATCCGTATCCGGGGCCCCATCCTCCCGGGAACCGGTTTTGCTTGGGTCCGAAGCCGGCCCCTCCTCCCCTTCCTTTACGCCCGCCAGCACCAAAAGCGGGTCGATCAAGTCCTGATCCCCCCCCTCAGGTTCCTGAGAAGTTTCCTCCAGCTCCCCAAGAATCATTTTAATACGATCAATGGAATTGAGAATTGTGGAAACCCCCTTGCCGGTGACCCTGGCCCCATCCCGATAAGTGCCCATCAGGGTTTCCGCCGCATGGGCCAATGCCTCAAGACGCGGCAAGCCTAAAAACCCGCAGGTGCCTTTGATTGTATGGACCAGCCGAAATACATTATCCAGAATTTCAGAGTTGTTCGGCTCCTGCTCAAAGCGCACCAGTTCGCTGTCCACCACCTCCAAACTTTCAGAGGTCTCAATCAAAAACTCACTCAGGAGGTCGTCCATTGCCGCAGTCCATTTGAAATAAAAACGTTGCTGCGACACTGTTCCCATGAGGGTTAACGAATACTTGCCAAACCCCTCACCTCGTATTCGTACCTATGTCCTCCCCTCAGCTGTTTTATCCTGTTATCCCGCCGCGATACCCTGCGCCCTGGCATCGGCCAGCCATTTTTCCCGCTGTTGCTCGCCAGCTGATTGAATGGGGGCATAATGTTTGAATTTCACCGGTTCAAACCCGCAATATTCCAGCACCTGCTTGCGCATCATGACAAAACCACTTTCGCGATAAATCAGCTTCAAATACCAGTTGGGGGTGTCTGAGGTGACAATCACCTGCGCCGTTTTCCCCTTCATTAGCCGGGTCGGCACGCTGGCCCCCTCCTCAAAATCAAAGGCAAAACCGGGCAACAAAGCCCGATCGATCAGGCCCTTGGTTTTTGCCGGCACCGATCCCCACCACAATGGATGGGCCAGCACAAAATGATCGCACCACGTCAGATTATTTTGAAAAGTCAAAAGATCAGCCTCGAGTGATTTTCCCCCCCGGTGCCCGGTATCAAGGTTTATGTCAAAATCCATGTCCGCGATATTCATTACCCGTACATCGTGCCCGGCCCCGCTCGCCCCCTGCCCATAGGATGCACAAACCTTCTCGACAAAACTGTCAGTCACCGGATGACCGTTCAAAAGTAATATTCGTTTTTTCATAAACCGTTCCAATCGCTAGAAATTCATTTATTGACTATGGTCATTTATTAAGAGAAGTCAATATTTGACCGATATCACATATCTGTTATACTCTGGTCGGATTCAATTTTTGGGCGCTCTTCCATGGTCGGCAAACCACAAAAACGCACAAAACACACGAGGGCGGTTATTCTTTCAACCGCCAAACAATTGTTTGACAGTAATGGTTATGAAGCAACATCGGTTGACCAGATTGCCCATGCCGCCGGTTATGCCAAGGGAACCATATTTTCCCATTTCCCCGACAAGGCAAACCTGTTAACCGCCGTACGGATTGAACAGATCGAAACTCTGGTGGCGCAAATGCTAGCGGATGCACAACATCCCCCCGGCCCCGATACTGTGCAGGTATTTCTTGATATTTTGAACCCCTGGCTCGCCCTGTTCGCCAAGGAGCACGATTTTACCCATATTTTCCTCAATCAGGCCGACCTCAAAGGCGGCCCGTGGGCCATGCGCCTTTATGAGGCCTGCTGCGCGCTGGACAATGTCCTGGAAAAAACCATCTCCGCCCTGATAAAAGATAATCGCCTGCCCGCAACCATCAGCGTCTCCATGTACGCACAGGGGATACAGGCCTTCTTCTATCACGTTCTGATCGGTCTGCATTCGGGGGCGACCGCCAACCAGAGCGATCAGCAAATCCTGTTGCGCAACCTGCTGGCCCATTGGCTCAGAACTCCATAAGCGGGCAAAATCATCCCCCCTGTCAACAAACACACACGGATTCTTCAGTACACCGGCCTAAAGCATGTCGACTTTATCGGTATTCACATGGCCTGCTTTATCTGTTTGTTTTGGCGTGTCTTTACTCCAAAGCCGCTACCACCCACAGGTCGAACCCAAGGGCATGTTTTGGGAGGCATGCTTAGCCCTTGGGGATGGCATTAAACCGGAATACACTGTCCTCCAGCGTGACCTCCAGTTCCATATTTGCCAGGCGCGCCAGCAGCCCGGTATAAAAGGGCTGAATTTCCCGCGCCGTGACCTCTTCAACTTCCCCGCTCATATATTTCAGCAAATTTGCCGGAATCAGTGTTTTTTGCCGTTTGTCCTTGTCACTCGTCGCCACAATTTCGATGGACTCGTTGCCCGCCTCTCCCCCCATGGTGACACTCACCTCACCACCGCGAAAAACGGCTTCACTGGCAATCAACAACATGTTCATCAACAGTTTGCCCTTGTTTTTGGAAATTAGAATAGGGTCAAAATTCCAAGTCAGGTTGGCCTTTTCAATACCATAATAAATCTGGCCCACCCGTTCGCCTTCACGCGTATCAAACTGAGTGCCCGCCGTTGAGGATGCCCCATAGGCCAGCCGGGCAAATTCCAGTTTGGCCAGAGATTGTTTGGCCGCATTGGCAATCAATTCCTGCGCCAGATCCCGCATATCCGCCTGCGCTGGGTCATCCAGTGCCTGCAAACCGTTTCCAATGGCCCCCACCGGATTTATCAGATCATGACAAACCCGCGAACACAGCATTGCTGCCAGATCAGGTGCGCTTAACTCAACTAAATTGCTCATATTTTTTTCCTCGTG
>WFOP01000330.1 GCA_015487985.1 Hyphomicrobiales bacterium | reverse complement strand
CCCGGCACCGGCGCAATCTCAATGACCGGCACCGGCGAAGTTTCGGGCAAACCCGATATGGCCATTATAAGCTCGGGCGTCGTTACTCAAGGTAAAACCGCCCGCGACGCCCTTAACGCGAATACGCAGGCCATGAACCGGATTTTTGAGGTTTTACAAAGCGCAGACATTGAAATGCGCGATATTCAAACATCCAGCTTCAGCGTAAGCCCGCAATATGTCTATTCGGACCGGCGCGATGAAAACGGTTATCAGCGCCCGCCTCAGATTTCGGGCTATCAGGTGGCCAATACTTTAACCGTTCAGGTGCGCGATCTGGACAATCTGGGGACGCTGCTGGATAGTGTGGTGAGTGTCGGCTCCAATCAGATCAATTCCATTTCATTTGCCGTTTCTGACACCGCACCATTGCTTGATGATGCCCGACGCGCCGCCATGGCCGATGCCATCGCCAAGGCTCAGCTTTATACCGAGGCCGCCGGGGTCAATCTGGGCAAAATCCTGTCCATTTCTGAAACGGGGGCATTTTTTGCGCCACCCCCCAACATGGAATTGATGGCACGCATGGAGATGAGTTCTTCCCCGGTGCCGGTTGCCGCAGGGGAATTGAGTTTTTCCAAACAAATCACTGTGGTTTGGGAACTGGCTCAGGACTGATATTCAGCCAGTCAAAGCCTGATGGCAGATTGAAATCCCCCTTTTTTACGCCAATGCCTGCCAAAGCATACGTGCGCCGACCAAAATCAGAAACAAACCAAAAGCCCCCTTTAGCTGAACCTGATTGAGCCGATGGGCCAGCGCGGCCCCCAAAGGCGCCATGGCCGCCGCCATAATGCCGATTACCAGCATTGCCGGAATGTTGACATAACCAAGGGAAAGCGGGGGACGCCCCCCCACATCCCATCCCGAAATGATAAAACCAAGCGTTGCCGGAACAGCGAGCAAAACCCCAAGTGCCGCGCTGGTTCCCACCGCCCTGTGCATGGAATTGCCAAAGGCCACCAGCGTTGGCACACTGAGCGACCCCCCGCCAATGCCCATCAGGGCTGAAATATAACCGATAAACGCCGCGCTTATCCGGTTGGTCTGAACAGAGCCACCAAGACGCGACATGAACTTCTTTTGCACGGGCAAAACGATATTCAACGCCACGAACAGCGCCACAAGCCCGAATATTATCCGCAACACATCGCCACTATACATCCGCGCCATCAGCCCGCCGATCAATGCCCCCCCCACAATAAACGGGCCCCACATCTTAAGCACATCAGGCATAACCGCATCGCGTTGATAGTGGGCTTTGGCACTGGAAATACCCGTGGCAATAATCACCGCCAAAGACGTTCCCACCGCCACATGATGATAGACATCCGGGTTCAACCCCACAAAATCAAAGGCCACAGCCATTGCCGGCACCATAACAATGCCACCCCCGACACCAAGCAAACCCGCCATCAGGCCGGCCAGCGCCCCGGCGGCCAAAAGCCCCACGACCAATGGCAGATATTCAATCAAAACCGACACTGAAAATTTATTCCCTATCTGCCCTGCGCGCTTAACAAAATGGCCAACACCCGTTCACGACGCTCCAACGGCTGGGAACACACCACATCTTTTGCCAGCTTGCCTTCAGAATTTTCAATATCCGTGCGCGCCCCGGCCCCCAGCAGCAATCTGACAATCTCTTCGTTGCACCAACCCGCAGCAGTATGCAAGGGCGTACGTCCCTCCCGCGAGGTCAGGTCCGGGTCTGCCCCCCCTGTCAGCAAACGCCTGACCACTTCGCTCCCCCCCTTGGCCCCGGACGCCACATAAAGCAGAGTGTCCCCGTCTTCGTTCATAACATTGGGGTTGCCCCCTTCCGCCAGATATTGACCCAGCCGATTGGCATCATTGTTTCTTACAACGGAAAATATCGGAGATTCATCATCCCCCCCGCTGCTTTGACACGCCACAAGAAGCAACAGGGAAACACCAAGCACCCCAAATAATGCAAACCATCTGATTTTCATATTCTCACTCCCCGCTCAGGCTTAATATCACCTGTCTGTCATGAGGCTGATGCCGGTGTTCAAACAGATAAATCCCCTGCCATGTTCCAAGCCCAACAACACCCCCCATCACCGGAACGTTCAAACTGACGGGCATCATCGCCGCTTTGATGTGGGCGGGCATGTCATCCGGCCCCTCCATCGTGTGGGTTATCCAGTCCATCCCCTGGGGTACCAGCCGGGCAAAAAAAACCTGCAAATCAACCTGCACATCCGGGTCGGCATTTTCCTGAATGAGCAGGGAACACGATGTATGCCGGCAAAACACGTTGAGCATGGCGCGCTCAAAACCTTTGGCTTTTATAAAACCCGTGACCTGTGATGTAAACTCGTACAGCCCCGGACCAGAAGTGTGTATTGAAAGGGTTTCCTGTTCAATACCCATCTAGGAATCATCCCGTATTTCGGGCATCAGATCCACCAGCTTGACCTGTTCGAATTTACGCAACCAGCGCCCTGAAACGGCACGAAACGGCAACGGGTTCAAATAGTGATGGCGCTCGCGACCAACCCGGCGCGACACCACCAGTTCCGCCTTCTCCAGAATAGCCATATGCTTTGCCGCCGCCTGACGCGACACGCTCAACCCATCTGCCAACATCGACAATGATTGACCGCTCTGAGCGTAAATACGCTCCAACAATGTGCGCCGCGTTGCATCCGCCAGCGCCTGAAAAACCAGATTACTATCCATGACAGATGAATTTTAGGCAACTGAACAGTTGCGCGTCAAGAGGCAATTTTGCAACTGTTTCTTTTGAATCAGTTTTTCAGCAGCACCAAATAACCGTTTGAAATCACGGGGTGTTTTTCTCATCCCCATCAGTCACCGTCCCAGCCAGGATAAAGAACGCGTCAAAAATGCGGCACCGTTTTCCCTTTGCCATTCCCCGTGCGCCATAATCACCCGAACGGGCGCAAGCGCCACCAGCCGGTCGCGCTCTGCCCGCGCTTCTTTTTTTCGAAAAAAACTCAACCGCCATTCAAGCGGCGCCTTGCCT
>WFOP01000329.1 GCA_015487985.1 Hyphomicrobiales bacterium | reverse complement strand
GTCTGGAGCGAGGGGGGAGACCCGGCTGAAATCGTTGAAAAACGCGGCATGAAACAGGTGAGCGACACTGGCGCAATCGAAAAGATTGTGGATGAAATCATCGCGGCCAACCCCGAACAGGTGGCCAAGGTGAAGGAAAAGCCTTCGCTGGTGGGCTGGTTCGTGGGGCAGGTGATGAAGGCTTCTCAGGGCAAGGCGAACCCGCAGGCAGTGAACAAGATTTTGAAGGAAAAGCTGGGGCTTTAGCTTTCGCCTTTAACGCGGGGCGGGGCGCACCAGCTCATGGAGGCAGGTTTGTTTCCGCAATATCGCTATTGAATTTGCGCGTTGCGAATTTGTGTCGGCCTGTTTTCAGGCAGGGGAATATCAGGGCATGTTTGGCTTGAGAAACAGCGCGAGCAAAGCGGGTCCGGTGATTGTTGAAGGAGTTTAATCCGCCAGCTTTGCAAGGGGGTTTTAATCCACAAAGGGGGTGGGTTTTGAGGATTGGGAGCCGGCCACAACATCTTCAAGCAAAGCATAATCATCTTCGCGGTAGTTATTGATAATGCTGGTGATGTCGTCTGTGCTTACGTCGAGTGAAGCCAGAACGATTGAGCCCAGTTGCAGGCTGGCTTCGGCGGCTTCAAAGACCATTGCGGTTGCGCCGGCTCGTTCCAGGGCGTTGGAGTGGGCGCGGTCGCGGGCGCGCACATAGATGGGCAGGTCGGGATAGTTTTGTCGCAGGGCGGCAACAACGCGCGAGGCGGTTTTTTCCTGGTCCAGCGTGATGACAGCGCTTCTGGCGCGCCCGGCCCCGGCAGCCTGCAACACTTTGATCTGGTCTGCATCTCCATAAAATACACTCATGCCTTTGGAGGAGCAATTGCTCAGGCGGGCCTGATCCATATCGAGCGCGATATAGGGCACGCCGGCGTCGGACACCACTTTGGCCACCGTTTGGCCCACACGCCCGAAACCGGCAATAAGCACATGGTCGTTGGCTTCGTGCTCAATGTCGGTTTGAATTGTTTGAAGGGGGGAGCTTTGGGAGGTGGATTTGAAGAGGCCCGAGATTTTTCGGCCCAGCAGAAACATGGCCGGGGTTGCGATCATGCTCAGGGCGATGGTGGCGAGCAAAATGGAGGCTATTTTTGCATCGATCAAATTCAGGGCCAGAGCAGCGCCAAACATCACAAACCCGAACTCGCCTCCCTGGGACAGGGCCAGCCCGACCCTGATGGAGCGGGATGCGGGGGTGCCCAAAAGGCGGCTCAGGGCGGCGGTCACGATGGTTTTGCCCAGCATTAGCGCAACAAGCAGGGAAAGCACAACGGGCCATTGTTCCCAGATGAGCAGAATATCCATGGACATGCCGATAATCATAAAAAACAGACCCAGCAGGATGCCACGGAAGGGGCGTATATCGGCTTCGATCTGGTGGCGATATTGTGTGCCTGAAAGCATCAGGCCTGCCAAAAACGCACCAAGGGTCATGGATAGTCCGGCAATGGACATAATCCAGCCCGTACCCAGCACCACCAGCAATGTGGCGGATATGAACAGTTCGGAACTGCGGGCGTTGGCAATCATTCTATAAAGAGGCTTGAGCAAAAACCGGCCAAGGATGATGACGACGGCCAGCGCGATGGCGCCCTTGAAGGCGGCTGTGGCGAAGGCGTCTACGAAGGATGCATCTTGTTCTGCGAGCAGGGGAACAAGGATTAAAAACGGCACCACGGCCAAATCCTGCACCAGCAGAATGGCAAAAACAATCAGGCCAAAACGGGTGGCGCGTTCGCCGGTTTCTGCAAGATACTTCATCACAAAGGCAGTGGAGGACAGGGCCAGCCCGCCGCCAACTATCGCCGCCGCCGCAGGGGTCATGCCAAGGGCGAGTGCGGCAAAGCCAATGACGATGGAGGTGACAACAACCTGCAGCAAGCCGAGCAAAAATATGCGCCCGCCAATGGCGCGCAGGCGATCAACCGACAATTCCAGCCCGATCATGAACAGCAAAAACACAACGCCGAACTCGGCCAGTGTGTGGGCATTGTCGCTGTTATCAACCAAGGCAAAGGCGGATGGTCCGATCAAAACCCCCGCCATCATATACCCCAGAATGGGACTGATTTTGAATTGATGAAACAGGGGAACAACAACAATGGCTGCGCCAAGAAAAATCAGAATATCCGTGAGTACCTGAGGTTGTTCCATATTGTCATGGTAACAGGATCAGGTTGCGGCTTTGTGAACGGATGAGTGAATATTGAGGGGCGTTGAAAAATTGTTCAGACTCTGGCCCGGCGAATTCTTTTGAGGATGCGCCCGTCAATCAGCAGCAGGCCGATGAAGATTGCCGCCATGCCTAAAAAATGCACCGGCAGAAGGGTTTCGTTCAAAATTATGGTGCCAAGGAAAATGGCTGAGATGGGGGCGATGAAGGTTGTTACCGTGAAATTTGTTGCGCCGATGCGGGGTAAAACCCGATACATGACCTGAAAGGCAAGGGTGGTGGCCAACAGGCCAATCCCAAGCAGTGCACCCCAGCCCTCTATGGTTACCAATGAGGGGGTTCCATGGGCGAAATAGGCCATGATTGATGCGGAAACGCTGGCACCGGTCAGGGCCAGCGTTGCAATGACTGTGGGGTCAATGTGGTTATAGGCGCGGGTCCAGTTCAGCGAGACGGCATAGAATGTGGTGGCAAGCATGCATGCGCCGATTGCCCAGAGTTCGCTGGTGCCACCTTGCGATAAAGCGGGGGTGGCGAGGATCAGCACGCCGGAAAAACCGGCGATAATCCCAAGGGATTTATTCCATGTGGCTTTTTCACCCCCAAGCCAGAAGTGGGAAACAATAACGGTCATAATGGGGGTCATGGCGTTGACAATGGCGGCGACACCGCTGGCCAGATAGGCCTGACTTAAGGGGAACAATGCGAAAGGAATGGCATAGGTGAAAGTGCCAAGGGCAAACAAGTGCAGGTAGGTTTTCAGGTCGCGGGGCAGGGGTTTTTTCAGGGCAACCAGAAACACCCATGAGCCAAGGGCGCCAATGCCCACCCGACCAGCGGACACCCAAAGAGGCCCAAGCTCGCGGATAAGAATGGCGTTGAACAGGAACGAACTTCCCCAGATCACGCCAAGGCCGGTGATGATTATCCAGTCGATTTTGTTCATGGTGTCCCTCACTTAAGGGGACGACCTTATGGGCGAGGTGTAACCATGTCGAACCGTTTTTTGTTATGGAGTCCATAAACGGCTGTTATGGGCGGGAACCTGTTTGTTCAATGAGCGCAACCAGTGCTTTGGGGTAAAGCTGGTGTTCTGCAATCAGCACGCGTTGCTCCAGAGTTTCTTCAGTATCATCGGGCAAAACAGGTACTTCGTGTTGCAGGATCACCGGCCCGGCATCCAGTTCCGCCACCACATGATGCACCGAACAGCCGTGAACTTTATCTTTGGCCTCAAGGGCGCGCCGGTGGGTGTTCAGCCCCTTGTATCTGGGCAGCAGGGAGGGGTGAATGTTTATCAGGCGATTGTGCCATTGATGGGCAAATTCATCAGAAAGGATGCGCATGAATCCCGCCAGACACACGATATCGGTCTGCCAGCTTTTCAAGGTGGCGGTGATGGCGGCATCGGTGGCGTTTTTATCCGCGTAGGATTTGAGCTGATGCACGGCGGTGGGCAGGTTGTGCCGGCTGGCAATAGCGAGGCCGGGTGCGGCCGGGGTGTTGGAAATCACGCCAACGATTTGAGCGGGATAATCCGGGTTCTTTGTGGCCTCTATCAGGGCCGACATGTTGGAGCCGCGCCCGGAAATGAGGATTGCAACGCGTTTTTTTGCGCTCACAGGTTCAGGTTTCCTTCAAAAATCACTTGTTCGCCCTGAGATTTTTTCAGCTCGCCGATGCAAAAAGCGTGTTCGCCTTTATCTGCCAGGAAATCCAGCAGTGCGCCGGCATCGTCTTTGTTGATAATGGCAATCATGCCGACGCC
>WFOP01000328.1 GCA_015487985.1 Hyphomicrobiales bacterium | reverse complement strand
CCTATCTGCCCCTTTGCCGATTTTGCATATTGCATTGGCTAATTAAACTTTGTTAACTATTGGAAATTATAGTTAAGAAATATCCAGTAGGAAAAACCGGATTTCGCCGCTCATTCAGCAGACATTCGGGTTCCAGTAAGAACGATTTTTAGGTTTAAGGGGAATACCATGCGGGTACTCTTAATTGAGGACGATAGCGCCACCGCCCAAAGCATCGAATTGATGCTGAAGTCAGAGAGTTTTAATGTTTACACCACCGATTTAGGTGAAGAGGGCGTCGATCTGGGCAAACTCTATGATTACGACATCATCCTGTTGGACCTGAACCTGCCGGATATGAGCGGGTATGAGGTTTTGCGCTCCCTCCGGGTTGCAAAAATCCAGACCCCCATCCTGATTCTTTCCGGCCTGGCCGGTATTGAAGACAAAGTGCGCGGCCTTGGTTTTGGCGCCGATGATTATATGACCAAACCGTTCCACAAGGACGAGTTGGTGGCCCGCATCCATGCTGTGGTGCGCCGCTCCAAGGGCCATGCCCAGTCCATCATCATTACCGGCGAATTGGCTGTGAACCTTGATACCAAAACCGTGGAAGTGGGCGGCCAGCGCGTACATCTGACGGGTAAAGAATACCAGATGCTCGAACTGCTTTCTCTGCGCAAGGGCACCACCCTGACCAAGGAAATGTTCCTCAACCACCTTTATGGCGGCATGGACGAACCCGAACTCAAAATTATTGACGTGTTTATCTGCAAGCTGCGCAAAAAGCTTTCCGTTGCATCAGATGGCACAAATTACATCGAAACCGTCTGGGGGCGCGGCTATGTCCTGCGCGAACCGGATGAAATTCCCGTATCCCAAAGCGCTTAAGACCTCAGCGCCTTAAACAACTCATCAAACCCGCGCCCGCTCGCGGGTTTTTTGTCGGGCGCGGGGCTTTAATTTGGTTAAAGCCCCCCTCTTATACTCTAGTTTTGTAATCAATCCGCCCCAAAATGAAAAATTGCAGGATTGCCGCCAGCATCGACAATACAAAAACGCTTAACAGCCCAAACACCGTCGCAATCACCCCCGCCAGCAACGGCAAGAGAAATGCTGGCGCGCTCATCGCATTAAAATACCCGCTATAGGCAGGGCGCTGGTCGTTCGGGGAAATTTCCATCAAAAATCCGATCACTGCAATGGTCAGCCCGTTTGCCAGAGCCCCGGACAGAAAAAACAAAGCGATAAAAAAGTAAAAGCTCCAGTCCCCGCTGAGCGGTAGCAAAAATGCAGTCATCAACAACGCCAGCGGGGGCACGGCGCGCCCCAATGCAATCGCTTTGAGCAGGCTGACCTTACCCAGATGATCCCCCCACCATCCCCACAAGAAGTTAGACAACAGCGCCCCAACGGTCTGCGCACCAAGCAAAAGCGCAACCCGCTTGAGGTCAAACCCAAGTGTGCTGGCATAAACCACGTAAAATGGCATCGCCATCAAAACCGCCCCCCCGCACCATTGCGCAAATACAAACAAGCGAAACCTCTGATCAACCTGAAACACCCGCGCGCCTTGTTTAAGATACTGAAAAAATCCCGGTTTTTCAGTCCTTTTTGAACTTTCTTCTGGCTCTCCCAGTGAGGTAAACACCCCGGAAGACAAAAACATCAGCACCGAGGCCATCGCAATAATTGCCGCATAGGACAATGGAAAGGGATAGGACCCCACCAGTTTATCCGCGACACCGACCACCCCCAGCGCCAACAGTCCACCGCCAAAAAACCGCGTGGCCAACAGCCGACTGCGCCATTGCGAGGGAACGGAGCGCGCAACAATATCATTGTAGGGAACAGCAACAATGCCACTGACAAAGGCATAAATTGTCCAGATTATCATCACCGCAAACGCCAATTGCCACCGCGCCCACTCGGCTCCAAGAACCAGCACAATCGCCATCAGCGCCATACAACTGGCCCGGCCAAAAGCCCCCATAACATAATAGCGCATGGACGAGCCCGTTCGCTGGGCGAGATACCCGACAATAAGCTGAGGAAACAGCCAGCCAAACCTCAAAATAGCAGTAACCATCCCAACCAGAATTGAATTGCCGGTGAGCTGATAGACCAGTGCAGACATGATTGTAGCGGAATCAATGGCCGCTGATCCGGCCTGAAATGTCACCCCGGCGACCGCAATGCCGGCAAATCGGCGCTTTTTTGTCATCAGCCCACCCAGTTTGCTGCATCAACAAAAAGACCAAACCAGATTGACCACAGGCCCAGCAAAACAAACACAAATCCAACCAGCCTGCCCCCATGAGCAAACTTGAAGGCCACGCGCTCCAGCCCCGCTGAAAATTTTGGAACAATAGCAAATACCATCAGGGGCGCCGACAAAAACAGGCCAAAAACAAACATCATCCAGAACCCGGCAACCAGCGTGCCCGTGGTTGTTGCAAGCCCCAACAGGCCAAACAATATCGGCGCTGCGCAGGCCGGGATATTCAACCCGAAGGCCAGCCCCAATACGAAAGGATTGCGCGCCCGTTTCCAGGTTTGAGGTGCAAAATCAAGTTGCCGCTTCACCATTGCGGCGTAACCGGTGAGAAACAGGACCCCGACAAACAAATAAATAACGCCAAAAACCAGCCAGGCACCGGACTGCACCCCGATCAGACTTTGCCCCAAAAACGCCATCCCCGCTCCAAACAGCCCCGCAACCAGCGAACGCACCAGGATAAAGACAAGAACCGCCTCAATTTTTTGCGATCTGCTCCGCCCCTTTTGAGTATCAAGAAACAGCAGATGCGCCCCGATGGTACACGGTTCAACAAATCCAAGCAGCCCAAGGCCGGCAGGCAGAAAAATCAACGCATAAAGTCCAAGTTCCATTTTTCCCCCATGCGCGCGCAACCCGTCAGCAAAAAGCACCATAATCAAAGCAATGGTAAATCTTCCCAACTACAAACAACACCGAACACGCGCACGCAAATATTTAAGGCCCCATTGGCGTAACAAACTCGTGATTTCGACATCCCCCGTGCAAAATGCTAGCCTGAGGAAAACTGGGACCTGAAAAACCACTGAAAGACCACGAAAAGAGGAGAAATATGCGGCAGTTTCAACGAATGACCGCCCTTTTCGCCGCCGCCCTGGCT
>WFOP01000327.1 GCA_015487985.1 Hyphomicrobiales bacterium | reverse complement strand
TGTGTCGATCGTGCAAAGTCGGTTGTTCTGCTGGTCAATCCTTCCCGGCCATTGCTGGAACAGGTGACACAAATTTCCCCCGATTTCATCCAGCTTCACGGAAGCGAAACCCCGCAAATGGTGGCCGGTTTAATTGAAACCGGTCAGCCGGTGCTCAAAGCGCTCCCCGTGGGAGAAGAAAAGGATTTGGCCGAAATTGCAAAATTTGTTGAAGTCGGGGCCAAAATTCTGCTGGATGCCAGGCCCCCAAAAACCGCGACCCGACCCGGCGGGTTGGGTGAGGTATTCGATTGGAATATCCTGAACGTTCTTGAACGTGATATTGAGTTCATGTTGTCCGGGGGCTTGCACCCTGAAAATGTGGCGGCGGCCATAAAATCCACCAATGCAATCGGCGTTGATGTTTCCTCAGGGGTGGAAAGTGCGCCGGGGGAAAAACAGCGCCAGAAAATTCAACAATTCATTGCCAACGCCCGTATGGCTCTGGCAAGCTGACCCTGACAAGACAATCCCTGCAAAAATGAGATACTTCCATGACGAACCACAAAGCAAACAGCCTGCGCAATGGCCCCGATGAAGATGGCCGGTTTGGCAATTTTGGTGGCCGGTTTGTTGCTGAAACCCTGATGCCGCTAATCCGGGAACTTGAAGAAGCCTATGATGCGGCCAAATCCGACCCCGCCTATATCGCCCAACTCAATGACCTTAACACCCATTATACGGGCCGCCCTTCCCCGCTTTATTTTGCTGAGCGCATGAGTGAACATCTTGGGGGGGCAAAAATTTATTTCAAGCGCGAAGAGCTCAATCACACCGGCTCCCATAAACTCAACAATTGCCTGGGCCAGATATTGCTGGCCAAGCGCATGGGAAAAACGCGCATCATTGCTGAAACCGGTGCCGGCCAGCACGGGGTGGCAACGGCAACCGTGTGCGCGCGCTTCGGGTTGCCCTGTGTGATTTACATGGGGGCAACAGATGTGGAGCGTCAGGCGCCAAACGTATTTCGCATGGAGCTTTTGGGGGCGGAAATTGTGCCGGTAACAGCCGGCGCCGGAACCCTCAAAGATGCCATGAACGAGGCTCTGCGTGACTGGGTCGCCAATGTTGAGGATACCTATTATCTGATTGGAACGGCCGCCGGCCCGCATCCCTATCCGGCAATGGTGCGTGATTTCCAGTCCATTATCGGGGCGGAGCTGCGCGAACAGTTCAACACGGTTGAGGGGGGTACCCCGGATGCGCTGGTGGCCTGCATCGGGGGTGGCTCCAACGCCATTGGCCTGTTCCACGAGTTTCTCGATGACGGGGATGTGAAAATGTATGGCGCCGAAGCGGGGGGCTATGGCATTGACGTGGATAATGGTCATGCCGCTTCCATGACCGGGGGCAGCCCCGGCGTATTGCATGGCAATCGCACCTATCTGTTGCAGGATGAAGACGGGCAAATTCTGGAGGGCCATTCCATTTCCGCCGGGCTTGATTATCCCGGTGTTGGTCCTGAACACTCATTTTTGAAGGATAGTAGCCGGGTGAATTATGTGCCCATCACCGACAAAGAAGCTCTTGAGGCGTTTCAGCTTTGCGCCAAACTCGAGGGCATTCTGCCCGCATTGGAAAGCGCCCACGGTCTGGCTCAGGTGATAAAACTGGCCCCCACAATGGATAAGGATCAAACAGTAGTACTTTGTCTTTCAGGGCGCGGCGATAAGGATGTGGACACCGTGGGACAACACCTTGGCGCGCTGAAGTAGCTTTGTTCTTTGCTTGGCGGCTGGCCTTGAAAAGGCATCTCCCTGTTCTCATATCTTTCCTGTTGATGAATCGGGTAACCGCTGGAATTTTTATAACTTGAAATCTGCACTATTTGGTGGAGGGGGCGCTCAGGTTTGGTTGACTTTTAGTTTCCCTCACCCCTACATCGCAAAAGGGAAATGTTTTGAGTAACCCTCTTGGGGGAAAGAAACAAAATGTTGAGCGAAAGCAAAAATGAAAACTGAACGAATTGCAGAAAAATTTGCCCAATGCGCCAAAGAAGGGCGTCCGGCGCTGGTAACATTTATTAGTGCCGGGGACCCGGATCTGGCCACCGGACTGGACATTTTGCAGGGCTTGCCAAAAGCGGGTGCAGACCTGATTGAACTGGGGATGCCCTTTTCTGACCCCATGGCCGATGGGGTGGCCATTCAGCTTGGCGGACAACGGGCGCTGGCCGACGGGCATACGCTGCACACCACCCTTGATATGGTAAAAACCTTTCGCAAAGGCGATGATACAACCCCGATAATTCTTATGGGATATTACAATCCCGTTTATGCCTATGGCGTTGATGGGTTTCTTGCCGATGCAAAGGCTGCCGGGGTGGACGGGCTGATTATTGTGGATCTGCCGTTTGAAGAAGATGAAGAACTATGCCTGCCCGCTCTTGAGGCGGGGCTTAATTTCATTCGGCTGACCACCCCCACAACCGATGATGCGCGCCTTAAGCTGGTGCTGCAAAATACATCCGGGTTCGTTTATTATGTTTCCATGACCGGGGTGACCGGTGCGGCATTGACGAACACCAGGGCCGTTGGAGATGCGGTGGCGCGTATCAAGAGCCAAACTGATTTGCCCGTGGCTGTCGGGTTTGGCATCAAAACGGCGGATGACGCCGCCATTATCGGGCGCGATGCGGACGGTGTTGTGGTGGGAACCGCTCTGGTCAATGCTCTGGCAAACAGTCTTGATGATGAGGGCAAGGCAACCGGCAAAACTGTTTTGGCTGTGCATGAACTGGTGGCTTCGCTGGCTCAAGGCGTGCGCCGGGCGCGGGCGTAAAGTGAAATGCTAATTCCAAGGGCAATTTCAACAAGGACTTTTCGATGGGGAAAAGAACTGGTAAGTTAAAACCATATCCCCTTGGTTTGAAAAATCAAAAGACGGAACTGATTTATGAACTGGATTAACAATATCGTTCGCCCCAAACTTCGCTCTTTCCTCAACAAGAAGGAAAGCCCGGATAATTTATGGGTCAAGTGCCCGGTTTCAGGG
>WFOP01000326.1 GCA_015487985.1 Hyphomicrobiales bacterium | reverse complement strand
TATAAGAGACAGGACCATAATTTCCATGGGTACCTCGGCGCCCGAACTCTTCGTATCATTGCAAGCCGCGCTTGAGGGCGCACCGGGTCTTTCCGTCGGCAATGCGGTCGGCTCCAACATCGCAAATGCGCTGGTTGTTCTTGGCTTGCCCGCACTGGTCGCGCCCCTGTTTTTCACCAGTCCGGGCATGCGCCGCTCGGCCGCCTTCATGCTTTTCATATCGTTTGGCTTTTACATTCTTGCCATGGACCAAATGATTTCGACGTTGGACGGTTTTATACTTTTGGCCCTTTTGGTGCTCTATCTGGCCTATTCCACTTCCATGGCCTCCAAGGCACGCAAAGAAAAACTGGATGCCGCAGGTCAGGACGAACTGGCCCCGGAAGGCTCCGTTATCAAGGATATTGCCTATCTTGCTTTTGGTTTTGTCGGTCTTGGACTTGGCGCAAAACTGATTGTTAGCAGCGCCCTTGATCTGGCCGCCCTTTGGGGCATCGGCGAAACGGTTATCGGCACCACCATTGTGGCTTTTGGCACCACTTTACCCGAAATTGCAGCCACCCTTGCCGCCGCGTTCCGTCGCGAAGCCGGGGTCGCCATTGGCAATGTTATTGGCTCCAACATATTCAACCTGCTGGGTATTTTGGGAATTACAGCAATTGTGGTTCCCCTGCCGGTTTCCGCTCAGCTACTTGGGTTTGACGTTTGGGCCCTGTTCGCCAGTTCCGCGCTTGTGGTATTGTTTGCCTTCATGCGCCGCGCCATTGGTAAAATCTTTGGTGCCGCCCTCACCCTTTCCTATATAGCTTATCTGTATATTTCCTTCGCCGGATAATTCTCGCCTCAACCAACAGAACACGCTATGTTCATCCAATGACAAAAACCGTTCTGATAACCGGCGCCGCAAATCGCATCGGCGCAACACTGGCCCAATCCCTTGGTGCTGAGGGATACAATATCGTTGTGCACTGCAACACATCCACAAGCGACGCACAAAGTCTGTGCCTGCATATCCAGCAGTCCGGGGGCAAGGCCGCCACACTTCAGGCAGACCTTTGTCAGGATAAACAGCGCCAGACTTTACTCAAAAGGGCAAAAGACTGTTTTGGTCCCCTTGACGTGCTTATCAACAACGCCTCGATATTTGAATTCGACACCGCCCAAAACCTGAACGAAGACCTGTGGGATGCCCATTTTGACATTCACGCCAAGGCCCCCATGTTCCTCGCGCGCGACTTCGCCGCACAATTGCCAACAGGCACACCGGGCAACATTATCAATATCATTGATGAGCGCGTGCTCAGAAATCACCCCGGATATTTCTCCTATAACCTGTCAAAGTCGGTACTCTGGACAGCAACCAAAACCCTTGCCCAATCCTTTGCACCCGACATTCGTGTGAACGCCATTGGTCCCGGCCCCACTTTGCCCCACGCCCGCCAGACAAAAGAACAGTTTGAGCACGCCCTCAAACGTCTGCCCCTTGGTTTGGCGGCCACCCCCTCAGACATCGCCAAAGCCGTCCTGTTTTTGCTCAACACCCCTTCAATGACCGGGCAGATGCTGGCGCTGGATGGTGGGGAACACCTTGAATGGCGGGGTGAACATGCCAATGCACCCCAGGAAAAATGAGCAAAGAAACCGATATTAAAACCGGCCCCGAAGTAATCGAAGCCTATGTGCGCAACCTGCCCGGCGCCCCCGGGGTTTACCGCATGCTCAATATCGACGGTCAGGTGATTTATGTGGGCAAGGCGCGCTCCCTGAAATCGCGCGTGGCAAATTACACCCGCTATGAAGGCAATCCGGTACGCACCTGCCGCATGATTTCTGCAACCGCCAAAATGGAGATTGTGCGCACACAAACCGAGGCTGAAGCCCTGTTGCTTGAAGCCAATATGATCAAGCGCCTAAAGCCGCGCTACAATGTGCTTTTGCGCGACGATAAAACCTTTCCCTATATTCTGATTGCCACGGAGCACAAAGCGCCCCAATTGCTCAAGCACCGGGGCAGCCGCTCAACCAGGGGGCACTATTTTGGCCCCTTTGCCTCTGTAACGGCAGTTGAGCGCACCCTTTCTGCCATGCAAAAGGCGTTTCTTTTGCGCAATTGCTCCGACAGCTATTATGCCGCCCGCTCCCGCCCCTGCCTGCAACATCAGATCAAGCGATGTGCGGCCCCCTGCACCAATCAGATCAGCGAAGAAGATTATCTCAAACTTGTGGAAGAGGCCCGCAGCTTTTTGACCGGGCGCACAAAACATGTCTCAAAAGACCTGTCGGAAAAAATGCATCAGGCGGCCCGAAATCAGGATTTTGAACAAGCCGCCGTTTTGCGCGATCGCCTCAGCGCTCTGGCATTGATCCAGGGGCAGGGCGATGTGTCCGCCCAAAATGTCAAGGAAGCCGACATTTTTGCCATCCATCAGCAGGCCGGGCAGTTTTGCGTGCAGGTATTCTTTTTCCGCGCCTACCAGAACTGGGGGAACTATGCCTTCTACCCCCGCGCCGACAACACGCTGAGCGATGCTGAAGTACTGGTCCCCTTCATCATGCAATTTTATCAAAACCGCGTGCCCCCCAAACTGATATTAAGCTCCCAAAGCTTTGAGGAAACAGAACTTGTTGAGCAGGCCTTAAGCGAGCGGGCCGGCTATCCGGTTAAAATCCTCACCCCCCAACGCGGAGAAAAACATGACCTTGTCAACCATGCACTGGTCAATGCGCGCGAGGCCCTTGGCCGCCATCTGGCGGAAACCGCAACCCAGAAAAAACTGTTAACGGGGGTCAAGGACGCCTTTGACCTCAAACATATTCCCCGCCGGATCGAAGTTTATGACAATTCCCATATTTCAGGCACCAATGCGGTGGGGGCCATGATTGTTGCGGGGCCTGAAGGTCTCTCAAAGAAACACTACCGCACCTTCAACATCAAAAGCAAAGACCTCACACCGGGGGATGATTTTGGCATGATGCGCGAAGTTCTCACCCGTCGTTTTTCCCGACTGATGAAAGAAAACCCCGACGCGAACGCCTATAACGAGACAGAAGAACCTCAAGACAGCGACGCCCTGCCCGATTGGCCTGACCTGTTGCTGATCGACGGGGGCAGGGGTCAGCTCTCCGCCGTGCGCGAGGTTTTCAAACAACTTGATTTGCCCAAAACAATCACGCTGGTGGGCATCGCAAAGGGAGAGGAACGCGATGCGGGCCGCGAAACCTTCCACATCAGCGGAAAAAAACCCTTCATGCTGCCCGCCCGCGATCCGGTGCTCTATTATGTGCAGCGCCTGCGTGACGAAGCCCACCGTTTTGCCATTGGCACCCACCGTGCGCGTCGCAAAAAAAGCTTTGTCAAAAACCCGCTGGATGAAATTCCGGGCATCGGCGCAGGGCGCAAACGCGCCCTGCTTGATCAGTTCGGCTCCGCCAAGGCCGTCTCCCGTGCTGCCCTTGGTGATATTGCGCAGGTGCCCGGCATTTCCAAAAAACTGGCACAAATCATCTATGACCATTTTAACCCAAATGACTAAACCTGCGAAGTGACCAAACCCGACATGATAAGCAAAAGCCTGTTGCCATGACTCGGCCTGACCCCTTAGTCTGGCACCTGACACCTACACCGCCAAAACCACCAACAAAGAGAAACAAATGTCCCTGCCAAATATCCTGACGCTGATGCGGATTTTGCTTATTCCGGTAATCTGCGCACTGCTTTTGTTGCAAAGTGACAGCGCCCGCTGGCTGGCATTCTTTTTGTTTGCGCTGGCGGCAATTACAGACTTTTTCGATGGCTATCTGGCCCGCAAAATGAACCTGATCTCACCGCTGGGGCGCATGCTGGACCCCATTGCAGACAAATTGCTGGT
>WFOP01000325.1 GCA_015487985.1 Hyphomicrobiales bacterium | reverse complement strand
GAATAATCCCCGGCATTATACGCCGCCAGACCATCATCAAATGTTTGGGCCAACGCTGTGCCCCAAAACAATGCCAGCCCCAAAACGGCGCTCAATAAAACCTTACGCATAAAATCTATTTCCTTGAATCTATAAAAAAATAAATCCAAGCCTAAACGAACGCCCTGCACATGCAAGGGCATAAGTTTCGGAAATAACAGCCAAATCCCATGAAAACCGGTTTCGCCGCCAACGTTTTCTGCAATATTGCCGCTTCAATCGCTTTCAATTCCGAATTTTAAGACCGCCCAAAAAAAAGGCTCCGATCGTTGCCCGATCGGAGCCTTTTCTAGAAATTTTAACGGATACGTGATCGCACACCTGCACCATAATCAGGATGAACCTGGTCAAACAACCGGCACTGTCGTTCAATAATGTCCGCCGGCACACCATTCATTGCCGCCGCAATATTATCAAAAAGCCGGTTTTTCTGCACATCGTCAAACAACTCAAACAATGCCCGGGGCTGAGAAAAATCATCGTTGCCCTCCCGATGGTCATAGCGGTCCGCGTCGCCAGAGATTTTTAAGGGTGGCTCCAGCGCACTTTTATCTTCCGCCGGGCCATTCACCGAATTTGGTTCATAATAGGCATCCACATTACCACTCATCTGGCCGGTGAAATTCATTGAACCATCCTTATGGTAATGGTGAACCGGGCATTTGGGTGCATTGACCGGCAATGCCTCATAATGGGTGCCAAGGCGATAGCGATGGGCGTCCGCATAAGAGAATATCCGGGCCTGCAACATCTTGTCGGGAGAAAAACTGATCCCCGGCACGACGTTTGAAGGGGAAAACGCCGCCTGCTCTATTTCGGCAAAATAGTTTTGTGCGTTGCGGTTCAACTCCATTTCCCCCACTTCAATCATCGGATAATCCCCGTGGGGCCAGACTTTTGTCAGGTCAAAGGGGTTGAAGGGGGCATTTTCAGCCTGCTCTTCACTCATCACCTGAATCTGGAAAGACCAGCGCGGGAAATCGCCATCTTCAATGGTGCCAAACAGGGCTTCCTGATAGGTTTCCCGGCTTTGTCCGATAATCTTAACAGCTTCTTCATTGGTGTAATGGGTATGGCCCTGACGGGTTTTGAAATGAAATTTCACCCAAAAACGCTCCCCCGCATCGTTCCACAGGGAATAGGTATGGGAGCCATAACCGTTCATGTTCATCGGCGTCACCGGCAATCCCCGGTCCGACATCAGAATTGTCACCTGATGCAGGCTTTCAGGGGATAGTGACCAAAAGTCCCACATGGCGGTTGAGGAGCGCAGATTTGTTTTGGGATGGCGCTTTTGCGTATGAATGAAATCGGGGAATTTAAGCGGGTCACGGATAAAAAACACCGGGGTGTTGTTCCCCACCAGATCCCAGTTCCCCTCTTCGGTGTAAAATTTAAGCGCAAACCCGCGCACGTCGCGTTCGGCATCTGCCGCCCCCAATTCACCGGCAACGGTTGAAAAACGCGCCAGCATTGGCGTTTCTGCGCCGGGCTGCAATGCTTTGGCTTTTGTATATTTCGAAATGTCACCGGTGATTTTCAGCGTGCCATAGGCACCCCAGCCCTTGGCATGCACCACCCGTTCGGGGATACGCTCGCGATTCTGGTGTGCCAGTTTTTCAAGCAACTGATAGTCCTGCATCAAAACCGGCCCGCGCGCGCCAGCCGTTAAAGAGTTTTGGTTATCCCCCACCGGTGCGCCGGCGGTTGTGGTTAATGTGGGTGCTTTTGTCATGTCGTCCTCCTGTTGAGTTCTGGTCCCAAAGATAAAACCGGGGATTAAATAAGTCCAATTGACTTAACTTATATTTTTGATAAGTTTTTCTAATGGAAAAAATTACCCTGAAACAAATGCGCTATGTATGCGCTGTTGAAAAAACCGGACACTTTGGCCGGGCGGCCAAGGCCTGCAACGTCACCCAACCCGCGCTTTCCCAGCAAATCAGCCAGCTTGAAGCCATGTGCGGGGGCCAGTTGTTTGAGCGCGGACAAAAGCCAATTCGCCCCACCCCTTTTGGTCAGGAATTCATCAGTCAGGCAAAAACTATTCTGGCTGACGCACAAAACCTTTCTGACTTTGCCTTGTCCCATTCGGGTATTCCAAGTGCGCCGATCCGGT
>WFOP01000324.1 GCA_015487985.1 Hyphomicrobiales bacterium | reverse complement strand
ATATATGTGGCCAAAGCCGGTTCCCAAAAACGGGTATAGGCGGTGTTAATGGCGTATTCCGCCGCGGCAGGAACAATCTCAAGTCCGGTTTTTTCCGCAACAAATTGACCAGCCTGTTTGTCCAGAACAAAACTGGCGACCGATTTACCCGTGGTCACCACCAGAATTGTCGCCGGGCCATAAATCACATACCCGGCTGCGACCTGATTGTTTGCAGCCGCCAGAACGTCCGCAGCACAAATATCGCTCCTGGCCTGATCCAGCTCCAATATTGAAAAAATAGTGCCTATGGCACCATTGGTTTCGATGTTGGAGGAGCCATCCAGCGGATCAAAACAGATGACATATTTTGCCCCCTGATCCGCATTCTGATTAACGATCAAATGTTCGATTTCTTCAGAAACGAAAGCTGCAATCTGGTTGAACCTATCCAGATGGGCAAGCACAATATCGTTGGTGATAATATCGAGTTCTTTTTGTTCTTCCCCTTGCACATTGATGGTGCCCGACGCACCATTGGTTCCACCTAGAGCGGCGGTTTGAACAGCAGTGTCGATGTGCACGCAGGAAGAAGCAAGGCCGCAGACAATTGTCTCAAGCGGGGATGAGGCCGTCTGACTTTGCAGCCAGAAAGCAAGATCTGTTTGGGAAATATCGCTCAAGTTCAATCCCTTAGGCCGCCTTGTTGGTCAATATGCCAGCGGCATAGCGGTCTGCCATCTGGGCCAGCGTCAGCGGTTTGATTTTATCAGCCTGCCCGGCACAACCAAAGCGTTCATTGCGTTCTTTACACAGGGCAACGACCCGTGCTTTGCCCGGTTTCAGGATTGCGCGAATATCAAACGAAGATTTATTATTCTGCAAAAACTCGCGCATGGAACCGCTCAGGGCCATGCGGATGTCGGTGTCGATGTTGACTTTTCGCACACCGGATTTGATGCCGCGCTCAACCTCTTCAAGTGGCACACCAAAGGTCTGGGGGATATCACCGCCGTGCTGGTTAATCAGATCCTGAAGATCCTGGGGCACCGTTGAAGCGCCGTGCATCACCAGATGCGTGTTTGGCAGCTTGGCATGGATTTGTTCAATGACATCCATGGCCAGAATGTCTCCACTGGGGCGACGGGAAAACTTATAAGCCCCGTGGGACGTACCACAGGCCACCGCCAGCGCATCCACATCGGTTGCTTTTACAAAGTCCAGCGCCTCCTGCGGGTCGGTCAAAAGCTGGTTGCGGGCCAGCATACCCTCAAAACCATGCCCGTCCTCTTTTTCGCCGGTGCCTGTTTCAAGAGAACCAAGTACCCCCAGTTCCCCCTCGACTGAAATCCCGCGTGCATGGGCGACATCCACCACCGAAGAAGTCTCGGACACATTATATTCATACTCGGAGGGGGTTTTTGCATCCGCCTCAAGCGAGCCATCCATCATCACTGAGGTAAAGCCCATATCCATGGCCGACATGCAGGTGCTGAGCTGGTTACCGTGATCCAGATGCAGGCAAACAGGCAAATGGGGATAGGTTTCAACGGCGGCCATAAACATATGGGCCAGGAAATGATCGCCAATATATTTGCGTGCGGTGGAACTGGCCTGCAACAAAACAGGGGAATTGGTTTCATTTGCCGCTTCCATCACAGATTGCAGCGTTTCCAGATTTGTGATGTTAAAGGCGGGCATGCCATACCCATTTTCACCCGCGTGATCCAGAAGTTGTCTCAATGTAATTAAAGCCATGTGCGTATCCTGTTCTATCCTGTTTGTTCATCTTGCAACTTTTGCGGCTGGAACAGGATTTCTGTTTCAGCCGCAAAAAAACGGGTTTTATCTGCTGCTTTCGCGCAACTTTTCAAAATTTTCTGCAAACAACTGCAACAATTGCTGCGCCTGCGCGCGGTAGGCCATTGGGTCATCCCAGGTTTTTTCCGGCTCCAGAATATCTGTATCAACCCCCTCAATACTGGCGGGGACCTGCAAACCAAACAATTCATCGGTGCGGTAAGCGCCATTTTCCAGATCACCGGACAGCGCCGCTTCAAGGATGGTGCGGGTTGTTTTGAGTGCCATTCTCTTGCCGGTTCCGTAAGCGCCTCCGGTCCAGCCGGTGTTCAAGAGCCAGATATTTGCTGAATTGTCCTCCAGGCGCTTTGCCAGAAGCTGGCCATAGACCGTTGGATGCCGGGCCATAAATGGTGCACCAAAACAGGCGGAGAATGTTGCCTGAGGTTCGGTAACCCCCCGCTCGGTACCGGCCACTTTCGCTGTGTAACCAGACAAAAAGTAATAAATTGCCTGATCGGGCGTCAGTTTTGCGATTGGCGGCAGCACACCAAACGCGTCGGCTGTGAGAAGGACGATATTTTTTGGTGCCGGGGCCATGCCGCTTTTGACGCGATTGGAAATTGCGCAAAGCGGATAAGCAATCCGGGTATTTTCCGTCACGCTTTTATCGGTGAAATCCAGCTCGGAAGTGACCGGGTCAAGGGTTACGTTTTCCAAAATCGTGGAGGGCATAGTGGTGGTGGCGAAAATTTCAGGCTCGCCTTCTTTGGTCAGGTTGATGGCTTTTGCATAACAGCCCCCTTCCAGATTGAAGACGCCGTCTTTGCTCCAGCCGTGTTCATCATCCCCCACCAGACTACGTTCTGCCGAAGTGGAAAGCGTTGTTTTGCCGGTGCCCGAAAGCCCGAAGAAAAGCGTCGTATCACCCTGTTTACCCACATTTGCCGAGCAGTGCATGGGAAGAATATCTGAATCGGGGGCATGAAAGTTAAACAGTGAAAATACAGATTTTTTAATTTCCCCGGCATAGGCAGTGCCACAAATCAGCACGATATTCCGGGAAAAATCCAGCGCAATACAGGTGGAGGTCTTGGTGCCGTGGCGCGCCGGGTCCGCCTCAAAATCAGGCATATGCAGAATTGTTACATTGGCCACAAAATTGTTCAGGTCATGTTCGGTGGGGCGGATAAGCAGGTGCCGAATGAACAGGGCGTGCCATGCGCTTTCTGAAAACACATCAACGGAATAGCGCCGCGCGGCATCGGCGCCGGCAAAAAGCTGTTGCTGATAAACGCATCGGCCAATGGCATGTTCGAGCATGTCCTCCAGCAGGGTATCAAACTTATCAGCTTCCAGCGAATTGGTGTTTTCCCACCAGACGGTGTCTTTTGAGACTGCATCTTTCACGATATACTTGTCGCCGGCGGAGCGACCGGTAAACTTGCCGGTTGACGCAACCAGCGCACCGTCTTTTGTCTCCACCACTTCCCCACGACGCAGCGCGCGGCCGGTCAGGGAACGCGTAACATCGTTCTGGCGAACCAGTTTTGCGTTGTTGTGGACCTTGTTTGCCACATCGGCATTGGTCAACCGGCTTGTGTTTTCTTGTGTTTGTGGGTCGATTTTTTGTTGAACGCTCATTTTTAAAAACCTGAAATATGGAGAAACTCACGGCACAATAGGGCTGCAAGCATTTTTGCATGCGCATGCATTAGTGGCTTTTGCATACGCATGCAAGAACTAATTCAGGATTGCCACGTTTTTTTTCCATCAATGGTAAAAACCGAGTGATCCGGCAGCCGGGTTGAACCACGCAAGATCAATTGCCCCCTCACCTCACGCCGTTGCGCCCGGCGTCCGGGCTGGGCGATTTGCTGGTCAATAATCTTGATTGCTTCTTCGGCCAGCGATGCAGCAGGTTGGGAATAGGTGGTCAAATCATAGGCGGAATGGGATGCTTCGGGTACATCATCAACGCCCACAATCGAAATATCATCAGGAACCGAGAGGCCAAATTCGCGCTTTACAACATCAAGGGCGGCAAAGGCCATATAATCTGACGCGCAAAAAATGGCGTCCACGGGATCGTTTGAACTGAGCAACTCGCGGGTGGCGGCGGCGGCGCCCTGAAAAGAATAGTCACCATAGGCGATCTGAAGGGAGGGAAAGCCGAGAATTTTCAAATGATCGGCAAAAGCATCCTGACGAATTTGACTGGTGTTGGAACCTTTTGTCCCCCCGATAAATCCGAACTTTTTATGTCCCCCCGC
>WFOP01000323.1 GCA_015487985.1 Hyphomicrobiales bacterium | reverse complement strand
TTGCAATGCCGGCCCGCCAACATCCCCAAGGGCAAAAAATGGCAATAACACGAAAATTACCCACCACTGACCAAAAAATGCGAGCAATATCAGCGCGATAACTTCAAAACTCAAGCCAAACAACACCGCTCGCTTTTCCCCAAGCCAATGGGTAATCGGCCCCGTCAACAGTGCCTGGGACAAGGCATTGAACAGCCCGTAGAGCGCCAGGGAAATCCCCACCATTGCCGCCCCCCAGCCATACCGGTCTTCCGTAAAAAGCACCCAGATCGTGCCATAAACCGAGCCGACAAAACTAAAGCCCACAAATACAATCAGCAGCGGACGAATGGCCTTGAACGCAAATGCCCATTTAAGCGGTGTAAACGGATTTATCTGACGAAATTCAAATTTGCTCTCGCGCCCAACCCGGGATTCGGGCAACAAAAACCAGGCCAAAGCAAAATTCACCAGATTAAATCCCGCCGCCGCCAAAAACGGCGCCCGCAACCACAATTCCCCCAAAACCCCACCAAGCACAGGCCCCACGATAAACCCGATGCCAAAGCACGCCCCCAGATATCCAAAACGTTTGGCCCGCTGATTTTCTTCGGTAATATCCGTAATATAGGCCGTTGCCACCGCCATGCTGGCCGCAGTCATGCCGGCAATCAACCGCCCGACGATCAGAATTTCCACATTGGGTGCAAACGCCATAATCAAATAGTCAATCGCTGCCCCGCCCATGGCAACCAATAGAATCGGACGACGCCCAAACCGATCCGAAAGCATGCCCAGAATAGGCGCAAACAAAAAAAGCATCAGGGCATATCCGGCAAGGATTCCCCCATATAATATGGAAATTTCCACAGTCCCGGTCAGTTCCCGCAGCAACGAGGGCAAAATGGGAAAAATCAGGCCAATGCCGATTGCATCCAATGTGACCGAGAGCAATACAATAACCAGTGCCTTGTTCATTTAGTCCCTGCATATGCCAATCAAAAAAAAAGCGGCACTCCAAAAAATGCCGCTTTGCTTAAATGCCGGGACCAGACCGGATTATCGTTTTGATCTGACGCTAAACTTTAATGCGCCAGACCGGTCCCCCCCTCCTGCGCTGAGAGTTTTGCCGATTCGGCTGCCGCCGCCGCTGCTTTTTCCGGGGACCATTCAATGGGTTCAGGTTGAGAAACCAGCGCATGCTCTATTACCTGGCCCATACGCGAAACAGGAACAATTTCCAGCCCATCCTTCACGCTGTCAGGCAGGTCTTTGAGATCATGAACATTATCTTCAGGAATCAAAACCGTTTTAATTCCCCCGCGCAGCGCCGCCAGAAGTTTTTCCTTCAGCCCGCCAATGGGCAACACGCGCCCCCGCAGGGTAATTTCACCCGTCATGGCCACATCATTGCGCACTGCAATCTGCGTCATCATCGAAACGATGGCCGTTGCCATGGCAATACCGGCAGAAGGTCCATCCTTGGGGGTTGCCCCTTCGGGCACATGCACATGGATATCGCTTCGGTCAAATTTAGGCGGTTCAATGCCAAAATCTATGGAGCGCGAGCGCACATAGGCAGACGCCGCTGAAATAGATTCCTTCATCACATCCTTGAGGTTGCCGGTAACCGTCATCTTGCCCTTGCCCGGCGTCAACACACCTTCAATGGTCAGCAGTTCGCCCCCGACAGGGGTCCATGCCAAACCGGTAACAACCCCCACCTGCGGGTCCTCATCAATCTCGCCAAACCGGAAAGGCGGCGGCCCCAGATATTCTTCAAGCCGCACCTCGTCAATTGTCACCGACTTGGCTTCCCCCAGCATCAGCGTTTTGACAGATTTGCGCATCAGTTTGGAGATTTCGCGTTTCAGATTACGCACCCCCGCTTCACGCGTATAGCGCTGAACCAATAATCTAAGCTGCGCATCGGGCAACTCAAACTCATCTATTTTCAGCCCGTTATCCTTCAGGCTTTGCGGAATAAGATGACGACGTGCAATTTCGCATTTTTCCTCTTCGGTGTAACCGCTCAACCGAATGATTTCCATCCGGTCCATCAATGGTCCCGGAATATTAAGCGTGTTGGCCGTTGTCACAAACATCACATCCGAAAGGTCATAATCCACCTCCAGGTAGTGATCGTTAAACTCGCTATTCTGCTCGGGATCCAGAACTTCAAGCAACGCCGAAGAAGGATCCCCACGGAAATCCTGCCCCATCTTGTCAATTTCATCCAGTAAAAACAGTGGGTTGGACTTACCGGCTTTTTTCATGGACTGAATAACTTTACCCGGCATCGAGCCAATATAGGTGCGTCGGTGTCCGCGAATTTCCGCTTCGTCACGCACCCCGCCAAGGGACATGCGCACAAATTCGCGCCCCGTTGCCTTGGCAATTGATTTGCCAAGCGAAGTTTTACCAACCCCCGGAGGCCCCACGAGGCAAAGAATCGGCCCCTTGAGCTTTCCGGTACGGTTCTGCACCGCAAGATATTCAATAATCCGTTCTTTGACCTTCTTCAGCCCATAATGATCCCGATCAAGAATTTCCTGCGCCCTGACCAGATTTTTCTTTATCCGCGAGCGCTTGGCCCACGGCAGGGCAGTCAACCAATCCAGATAGTTGCGCACAACGGTGGCTTCCGCCGACATCGGGCTCATCTGTTTGAGCTTTTTGATCTCGCCGTCGGCTTTTTCCCGCGCTTCTTTTGTCAGCTTGGTATTGTTGAGTTTTTCCTCAAGCTCGGCAAGTTCGGAACTTCCCTCCTCGCCATCCCCCAGCTCGCGCTGGATCGCTTTCATCTGCTCATTCAGATAATACTCACGCTGGGTTTTCTCCATCTGGCGTTTGACCCGGCCCCGGATGCGTTTTTCCACCTGAAGAACACCGATTTCGCTCTCCATCAAAACCAGAATTTGCTCCAGCCGATCACTGACAGAAGGTGCTTCAAGCAACTCCTGCTTTTCATCAATCTTCACCACCAGATGTGAAGCAATCGTATCCGCCAGTTTGCAATGGTCTTCAATCTGATTGACAGCCCCCACCACATCCGCAGAAATTTTCTTGTTCAGCTTCACATAGTTTTCAAATTCGGAAACCGTTGATCGTGCCAACGCTTCAACTTCAATACCGTTATAATCCGGTTCTTCCAGTTCTTTGGCAATTGCCAGAAAATAATCTTCGGTCTGCACAAAAGTTTCCAACCGTGCACGCTGGAGACCTTCCACCAGAATTTTCACAGTTCCATCGGGCAACTTCAATAACTGCAATACAGAACCGATTGTGCCCACTTCATAAAGGGACTCAGGGTCAGGATCGTCATCTTGCGCACTGCGCTGGGTAACGATCAGAATATGCTTGTCATCGCGCATGACTTCCTCAAGCGCCTTCACCGATTTTTCACGGCCAACAAACAGCGGCACAATCATGCCGGGAAACACCACGATATCACGCAGCGGCAACACCGGATAAACATCCTTTTCCGCCAATAGTGTTTTTTTGCTCTCGTCCTTGGACATACTAATTCCTTTCCTGCAACGCCACAGCTACTGCCAACGCGCAAAAACAGCCCGGATTTTCACCAGCACTGTATGATTCTTCAGCTTCTAAGATAGGGTTCTTATTCGCACGAACAAGTCAAATAACAACAATAAATATTTACCCACAACGCAAAGACAAAAAAGTCCGCGACATACGTGTTGGTACATCGCGGACAAAATAACGGTTGCGGTTTGTATCAACTGGCGTCTTTTGCTTCCACCAGCGTCGTTTCTTCCTCCGCATCGGCATAGATATAAAGAGGCTTCACGTCCTTACCATCCACCACTTCGGCGCTGATAACGACTTCCTTGACCCCTTCAAGACCGGGCAGATCATACATGGTATCAAGCAAAATAGCTTCCATGATCGAACGCAACCCGCGTGCGCCGGTCTTGCGTTTAATGGCCTGTTTGGCGATTGCATTGAGCGCTTCATCCTGGAAAATAAGTTCCACTTCTTCCATCTGGAACAAACGCTGATACCTGTC
>WFOP01000322.1 GCA_015487985.1 Hyphomicrobiales bacterium | reverse complement strand
GGTGTAACGGCCTCCAGGAAGTTTGCACTCACCCAGCCATCGGGGCCGGTATGTTCAATGCGGCACCAGTTCTTTGAGTTTTGAGTGACGCATTCGGTTACGTCAACGACTTCGCCGTTATAAAGAACATCAAGCACGTTAAAGTTTGTGCCCGGCCCGGAACGCACATTAAGCGAGGCCTTGGAACGGGCTTCAACCGCAAGGGATGCGGCGGTGGTTGCCAGAAGGCCGATTGTTGCCAATGTGCTGATAATGATTTTTTTTGATATAGTCATGATATTAACATTTCCCCTCAGTAAGTATTGGTCGTGTTGTTGGTTAGCGATGGGTCAAGGCTATTATGTGGCGGCTGAACCAATTCTGAACGGGTCGTTTAGATTGGTACATTTATTGTTCAGTGTGAATCAACTTAACAGTAAAAGAAGTATTTGGTTAGGGGGAGGGGGAAGTCCCGCTTGCCCAAAAAACGGTGCGCGCTTGCCTGATCCGGATGCCATCTTCCCCCTGGTCACACCGGTTTGATGGTCTTTGGATGGGGGAAAGCCAGAAAAACGTGGGCTAAAGCGGCAGAAAGTGGACATGGTTGCTAGCTCTTGGCTATCTTGCCTTTAGTCAGGCGGGTTGTATTATTATTGTCATATTTTGTTTAGAGAGAGATGGGGGATGAGCGTTCAAGGTCTGGGATTTGCAAAAGTTCTGGCGCGTATGGTGATGCTGAGTGCGGGTTTGGCGATGGCTCAGGGGGCGGTTGCTCAAGAGCGGGTGATGATCGTCATGGACGGGTCCGGTTCCATGTGGGGGCAGATTGATGGTGTGCCAAAACTTTCCATTGCGCGCGATACTTTGCGCAGTGTTTTACCCGGCGTTCCTGAAACCACAGAACTTGGCCTGATTGCCTATGGGCATCGCGAAAAGGGGAATTGCTCTGATATTGAACTGGTGGTGCCGGCAGCAACGGGTACGGCTTCGCAGATTTCTGATGCCGTGGACAATATGAGTTTTCTGGGAAAAACCCCTTTGAGCGCGGCGGTGCAGGTGGCGGCGGATGAGTTGCGTTATACCGAAGATAAAGCCACCGTTATTCTGATTACAGACGGGATTGAAACCTGTTCTGCCGATGTGTGCGCGCTTGGCAATCTGCTGGAACAACGGGGAGTGGATTTTACCGCCCATGTGGTTGGCTTTGGTCTTTCAGCCGAGGAGGGACGTCAGATTTCGTGTCTGGCTGACAATACCGGGGGGAAATTTATTCTTGCCGATGACGGAGCGGCGCTGGAAGTGGCTTTGAATGAAGTTGCTGTTGAAGTTGCGCCCCAATTGACATTTGTCGCGGTGGATCAGGATGGAAATCAGGTGGTTGTGCCAATGAACTGGCGCGTTCAGGCGAGCGGGGGCGAAGTAATCGCTGAGGCCAGTGATAAGGACCGGTTGATAGGTGAATTTGAGGCTGGCGACTATATGGTGCTGGTTTCGGGCGCAGATGTTTCGGGTGGAATGGAATTCAGCCTTGAAGGGGATGAGGGAAATATTACTTTGCAAGTGCCGGTTGAGGTTACATTGTTACGGGCCACGCTTGAAGCGCCTGAGAGTGTCGCGGCGGGGGCAGTATTTGAGGTTGTGTGGACCGGCCCCAATGATGACAGGGATTATGTCACCATAGTTGAGGTGGGCGCACGCGAGGGGAGTTTCATCAATTATACCTATACGGGACAGGGTTCACCTGCTGAGGTGACCGCGCCGGATGGATTGGGCGTTTATGAATTGCGTTATGTGCATGGGCCATCGGATAAAACGCTGGCAACAGCGCAAATAAATATCACCGAAATAAGCGGGACTTTGAAGGCGCCAAAAACCGTGGGGGCGGGAAGTGAATTTGAGGTTGTTTGGACCGGCCCTGATAATGAACGTGATTTTATCACAATTGTTGAGCCGGACATGCCTGAAGGCAAGTTTATGAGCTATGCCTATACCGGGCAGGGGTCGCCGGCGGCCATTACAGCGCCGGATGAGCCGGGAACCTATGAATTGCGCTATGTGTTGAATGAAAGCGACCGTACGCTGGTGGCGCGCACTATTTCTGTTGTCGCGGTGGAGGCTTCGCTTGAAGCGCCTGCCAGCGTTGGTGCGGGTGGTAAGATCGAGGTGGAATGGACCGGGCCAAACAACGCCAGGGACTATATTACGATTGTGGAAGTGGGGGCAGATGAGGGCAGTTATAACAGCTATGCCTATACCTCCACGGGCTCGCCACTTATAATTACGGCTCCCGATGGATTGGGGGTCTATGAAATCCGCTATGTAATGGGTCAATCCGATGCAACTCTTGCCAGCCGGGAAATCGAGTTGAAAGAGGTTTCAGGTTCACTGCGCATACTCAACAACCCGGTGCCCGGCGGTGTCATTGAGGTGGAATGGACCGGGCCAAACAACGCCAGGGACTATATTACCATTGTTGAACAGGGGGCCCGCGAAGGGGCTTATGAGGGGTATGCCTATACAGAACGAGGTTCCCCGGCGGTGTTTGATGTGCCAAGCGCGCCTGGCGCCTATGAAGTGCGCTATGTCATTGACGGCTCAGACCGGACATTGGCCAGCCTGCCGATAACGCTGGCTCCGGCCAGTGCGACCCTTTCTGCGCCCTCCAGTGTGGCTTCGGGCGCTGTTGTGCAGGTAAAATGGAGCGGACCGGGCAACCGAAACGACTATATCGAGATTGTTCCTGTTGGGGCTGAAGCAGACGCGCGTCCGATAACTGAAGCTCGTGCCGAACAGGGTACTTCCCTTTCATTGTATGCGCCGGACTCAGCGGGGCTTTATGAGGTGCGATATAAGATGCGTGATACAGGTGAGGTTCTGGCCAGTGTCGATTTGAATGTTGAATAGGGGAGGCATGAAACATGCGTGTTGAAAATCCAAAGCTGGGCATTTCTGCGCCGGACTTTTCGTTGCCCTCTACAGAGGGGGAAACGCTTGGTCTGTCTGATGTGATGGGGGAAAACGGGGCGGTTGTGGTGTTTATCTGTAACCACTGCCCCTATGTTAAGGCAATTACGGACCGGCTTAACGCGGATGCTTTAACCCTGAAGGAAAAGGGCATCGGGTTTGTTGCAATTTGCTCAAATGACGCCAGTTCTCACCCCGAAGACTCCTTTGAAAATATGGTGATATTTGCTGAGGAAAACGGTTTTGTATTTCCCTATCTGCATGATGAAAGTCAGGCGGTGGCGCGGGCCTATGATGCGCAATGCACCCCGGATTTTTTTGGTCTGAACCGGGATGGCCTGATTGAATATCGCGGGCGAATCGACAAAGGGCGGATGAACCCGTTGCCTGCGGGGGCAAAGCGGGACCTGGTGCTGGCGATGGAGGAAATTGCGCTGACCGGCAAAGGGCCGGCGGAGCAGATTGCTTCTGCGGGATGTTCGATCAAATGGAAACAGGATTAGCTGTTTGCCAGCCATTCAACCAGTTCGCCGGGAGCCAGAACGTTAAACCCGGGGGTTCGGGCGGCCTGGGATTTTATCCAGGTTATGGCACCGGGCTTAAAGCCCTCTCCGTCTAAAATCAGAACAAATTCAAGTTCGGGCAGGTTGTGACGCGCGTTGAGAAAAACGTATGGGAGTTTTTCATCCACCGAACCGGGAACACGCTGGCGCTTGGTTTCCACCAGAATCTGGCGATCATTGAGAATGATGCGAAACTCAATTTTGGCCCGGTGGCCATATATTGAATTATAGGGGGCATTGAGAATGACAAAACGGGGATTTTCGGTCTGATACAGTCTGGCCTCGCTCCAGTCACTTGCGGCGATAATTTCAAAACCTGCGGCCTCAAGATCACCCTGAATACGTTTTTCAAGGGATTGGCCGGAGTCGGTGGCGCTCGGTGTCTGGGCAAATGCGGGGGGCGCCAGCATTACAAGAAGGGTGCACAACAGTGTAAAGCTGGGGATCATAAACGACAAGAACACTGGGGAACGGCGCTGACTGGGCAATATGCTGATCCTTTCCTGTGGTAAATTTAAGCCGCCCTTTAAGAAAAGTCACCCTTGCTTTGCCCTCAACCCAATTGTGCCACCAGCGGGTATCGGTGCGGGCATGCACCAGACAGACCACAAGGGCGCCGCGCTGACTTTCGTCATAGGCTTTTTTCATCCAGTCGCCGATGGAACGTCCGTAGGGGGGGTTGAGCCAGATGCGTTTATATTGCGCCCAGTTTTTTTGAAGTGCATCATCGTGCGGGGTAAAAAAGCGGGGGCATTTTGCGTTGTGGCTGGCGGCGGCGGCGTCCAGTTGAAAATTATAAATACTGTTCAGGCGATCAAACAGGTCCTGAGGGGTGCCCCAGTCGTCGTTTTTTGATGAATAGAGTGCTTTTGCGATCATTGGCCCAATTTAGCATGGGGGGCTGAAACGGGGAAAAGTTCGGTTCCTTGAGAGCGTTTTGTCAAATTTATTGCGGTTTTTCGATGGCGCATTTTTTCCCGTGTTCATCAAGCGCCACATAGATGAAGGTGCCTTGTGTGACCTTGACGCGATCCTTGTAGCGGTGCCGGCGGGCCCAGGCCTCAACACCAATGGCAATGGAGGTGGTGCCGATTGCCTTGATTTCACAATATACGCATAAAACATCGCCTACTTTTACCGGGGCAATAAAGGTCATGGCCTCAACAGCAACGGTTGCGGTGCGCCCGCGCACGCGTTCGGATGCGGCAATGGCGCCGGCGATGTCCAACTGGCTCATCACCCAACCGCCAAAAATATCCCCCGCCGGATTGGTATCGGCGGGCATGGCAAGGGTGCGGATGGTGAGGGCACCGGTTGGCTCGCCGGGGGCATTTTGCTTGCTCATTGTTTTGCTCTCTGGGTTTTGCTCAATGGTTTGAGCTTTTGGGTTGTTCATCTTCATCAAAGGCAAATTTGGGACTGGCGCTATCGGCGGCGGGCCAGCGCCCGGTGGCTTCTTCCCAGTGTTTTCGGCATAAGGAGATATAAACATCCTTGCCAATGGCCACCTGATCGCCCTTGGTGAGCACATTGCCCAGGTCATCCTTGCGCACCACCATGGTGGCTTTGGAGCCGCATTCACAAATGGTGCGCACCTCGCGCAAAACATCGGCAATGGCCAATAGTGCACGCGATCCTTCAAACAGGTTTCCCTGAAAATCGGTGCGCAGGCCATAGGTCATGACGGGAAGTTTTATCCTGTCCGCCACCCGGGCCAGTTGCCAGACCTGATCGGTGGTGAGGAACTGTGCTTCGTCAACAAAGATGCAGTGCAGCGGCCCCTCTTCAACCCTTTGTTTGATTTGCTCGAACAGGTCCAGTTTGCCGTCATATAATCTGGCGGGGGCGGTAACGCCGATGCGTGAGGTGATGGAGCGTTTGTCCATCTCTGCATAAAGGGAGGATGTATAGAGCAGGGTCTGCATGCCGCGCTCGTGGTAATTGTGCGAAGCCTGAAGCAAAATGGTTGATTTTCCCGCGTTCATGGCCGCGTAGGAAAAGTAGAGTTTTGCCATAAAAACCGTCCCTTCAGCATATGGGTCAGAGGTATTTTTAGTTGGCGTGAGCTGGATTTGGAAGGGTCAAAATATTTGATGCACAGGAGAAAAATATGACCTGGGACAGCGTGCAGACCAATTATAAACAGGTATATAGAATAATTGGCGTTCACAATCTGGACAAAATTAAGACTTAACTGGCACCAAGCGGGCGGCTTAACTACAGGGCAAATAAACGATGAGAAGTATTTTTTTCAAAAGAGTAATGGCGTGGCTATTGGTGATTCCAATGATGGCTTTCCCCGCCGTAACAATGGGCCAAAGCTCGTTATTGCAAAATTTCAATCCCAATGGAGTGTGGGCGGCAGATGCGGGGGATGCCCGCTATGATGTGGCCCTTTGCGGTGATGGCACCCAGATTTGTGTCAAACTTATCTGGATAAAGCCAAATCAGATCAATGAGCGCAATATTCAGTTGCTGAACAAGTATGTCATTTATGAAGGCAAACGGGCTCACCTTGCTGAATGGCGGGGTAAAATCGACATTTATGGCATGACACTTGATGGCAGCGTGAAAATTCTCGGTCAGAACAAGGTTAAGGTAACCGGATGTGCTTTTGGGCTTTTCTGCGAGGGTTTTACACTGTCGCGCATGAGCTGAATGTTGCCTATTAACTGAAGAGCTGGCAAAATCTGGAAGCTGTTTGAGCGTTTATGTTGTTCGTTTTGAATTGCGCGCGACATAAATGGGAACAGCTTCCACTGCCACGATGGCAAAGAATATCAGGGTTATGCCGACATAACCAAATCCGCTTAATCGTTCTCCCAAAAGAATGGCCCCGCCGGCGGCGGCAAACAGGCTTTCGGCGGAAACGATGATGGCTGCGTTGGCGGCGGGCATGTGTTGCTGGCCCATGGCCTGCAATGAAAACCCGATGGCTGTGGAGAATATTGCGGCATAGGCGATTTCAACCCAGCCATTTTGAAATATCTGCAAAGAAACGGTTTCCCATCCTATCGCACCGGCTGAGGAAAGCAGGCCGGCGCTCAAGAAGCAAATGACTGACACCACCAGCGGCAGACCGAGCTTTGGCAAAAGGTAGCCAAGTAAAAATACCTGAAGCGCCCAGAACACGGCGCTGCTCAAAACCAGATAATCGCCAAACCCGAACGGGGCGACACTGGCACCGCTCAGCAGATACAGGCCCAAAAAGGCAATTGAAGCGCAATACCAGATGATGGCGTGGGGGCGTGTTCTGAACACCAGCCATTGAATAATGGGGACAAACAGAACATAGATGCCGGTGAGAAAACCGCTATTGGTGACGGTTGTTGTCATCAGGCCCCATTGTTGAAGCCAGGACCCCAGAAAAAAGCTTACACATAAAAGGCCGATCAAAAGCCATTGTCTGGAAGAAATTTCTGGCCGGATGCGCCTGTATTCAAAATAGGCGAAGGGGAGAATAATCAGGCCGCCCAGAATATAGCGCGATGCCACAAATGTCAGGGGGCCCATATGATCCATGGCACTTTTTTGTGCGATGAAGGCCATGCCCCAGAAGAAGGCTGCGCCAAGCAGCAAAAAAAATGCAAAGGTTCGGGTCATGTTTTGGAATCACTTGTTTTGAATTACAGCTCTTTGGACAGGGCGCTGATGAGCTGATCTATTTCGTTTTCAGTTGTATAGTGAACAAAAGACAGGCGCAAAACCCCGTGTTCGGGGTCCAGATTCAGCCCTTCAAGGGTGCGTTGGGCATAAAAACTGCCCCCGCCCGCCATGATATTATGTTTTGCCAGTTTTTTGGCCAGGTCAAACCCGGATGTGCGGGATGAAAGCGCAATCGTGGGTGCGCGGTTTTTTGCCTGTTCAGGCCCGATCAGGTCAATGTCGTTCCGCTCGCCCAGCCAATCCAGCAGCGGTTGCATCAGGGCAATTTCGGTGGCGCGCATGGCGTTGTGGGCCTGTTGAAACGGTGTGTTGCCCGGCGTGTCGTGGCCTGACATTTGCGCGATGATTTCAAGATAATCCGCGATGCCGGACATGGCCGCAATCTGGGCGTGGTCGGGGCCGGCGGGAGTCAGCCGGTAGCGCAGGGATTTGTGATTGAAATGATGGCCCTGAACGGGGAGGCGCATGGCAATATCCGGGCGAATGGCCATCGCACCCAGATGGGGGCCAAAGGTTTTATAGGCGGAAAAAAAGTAAATATCGGCGTCCATATCGCCCACATCGGGCAGGCCGTGGGGCGCATAGGAAACCCCGTCAACGATTGCCAGTGCACCGGCGGCATGGATTGCTGCGCAGATTTTTTTGGCCGGATTGATTTCGCCAACAATGTTTGAACAATGGGGAAAACTGACAAAGCGCACTTTTTTGTCCAGCAGGTTTTCCAGATCGACAATATTGAGCGTGCCGGTTTGCGGGTCCATCTGCCATTCTCGCACTTCGATGCCGACATTTTCCAGACGACGCCAAAAGCCTGAATTTGCTTCATGGTCCTGATTGGTGACAATAATAGCGTCGCCGGGGCTGAGCATTGTGGCAAAGGCATGGGAAAGCACATAGGCGTTTGCCGATGTGGAGGGGCCAAAATGTATCCACTCCTGGGGCAACCCCATCGCCTCCCCGATACGCTCATAAGAGAGGTCCATGGCCTTTCCCGCTGCAATGCTGGCGGGATAGGGGCTGTAGGGCTGGACCCTGGTATTGCGATAATAGGTTTCAAGTTTATCCAGCACCGGCTTGCAGGTATAGGAGCCACCGGCATTTTCAAAAAAGGCCTGCCCCTTGAGGTTCTGGGCGTCAAAGGCGGGGAACAGGTCGCGCACTTTCGTGGCATCAAGAGTGTTGTTGGAATCCGCCATGTGTGAAATCACCCGCTGATTATGCAATAATTGTAAAATCCTGGGGTCATGGTTTGACCCTGATTTCCAATTGCTATCGCGTTGTTTCAGTCAGGGCAATATGTGATTTTTGCTGTTTTGGGGGAATATGGCGCAGGGGGGCAAAGCCCAACGCCAGAAACCCCGGCTTGTCAGTGCCGGGGCTTCTGCATCCAGGAGCGGACTTTGAGGGAGGTGGTTTTTGAGGGGACGCGCCGGCCCTGCTGTGTAATGGAGGGCCGGGGACAGGGGTGGAGGGACAGGCGCGTCCCTTTGCGGGTGTTGGAAAAACTACCCGTTATTGGGGCCGTGGCCATGCTGAGCGCCATTGAAGCGGGGTCCGCGCTTGCTGGTGAAATTGCGCCGGTCGGAGCGCATCTGCGCTTTTTGTTCATCGGTCAGGCTGTTAAAAAATGCTTCAAATTCGGGCATGATATCCTCCATTGCAGATAGTTGAGCACTCATCATGGCCTGGCGGCTGTTCAGGCGATCAATCAGATCGGTTTCATCTTTGTCCTGATCCTGACGGGCCAGTTTGAACTGGTCGCAGGATTGGGCAAACGTTGTCTGGGCATCAAGGGCGGCTGATTTGAATGTTTCAAATGTTGTTGCCTGCGCATCGCTCAGGTCCAGGCGGGCCCCCATGCGGGTAAGGCCATTTTCAATCCGCTCGGCAGCATTTTCATTGCAAACAAAACGGAGGGGGCCTGCGCGTTCGGCAAACATGCCGCCTTGGCG
>WFOP01000321.1 GCA_015487985.1 Hyphomicrobiales bacterium | reverse complement strand
CTTAGACGCCGACCCACATCGAGGAAATCCTGCGGGTTCAGGGCCGTCTGGTCGCGTCTGATTTCAAAATGCAGGTGTGCCCCTGTGCTGCGTCCGCTTGATCCCACTTCGCCGATTTTTGCGCCGGGTGAAACCTCCTGGCCAACGCTGACAAGTATCCTGGAGAGATGCGCGTAGCGCGAAACAATGCCGTTGGCGTGTTCCACTTCGATGAATTTTCCATATCCCCCCTTAAGCCCTGCATAGACAACTTTTCCCTGTCCGGTGGTAAAAACGCTCGTGCCAAAGGGGGCGGGGTAATCAATGCCGGTGTGGAAGGCCCTTGCGCCGCCAAAAGGGTCTGTGCGGGTGCCAAAAGGTGAACTGATGCGATTTGGGCGGGCAAAAGGGTAATGAATGGGCGCTTTTGCCAAAGCTGTGCGAGCCTGCGCAAAAGCCAGAAGCGCATTATAGGTTTGATTGGTTTTAAGGGCGGTGGGGGATTGGGCGTCGGCTGCGGGGATAAACGGTCCACCCATGGCCTGAGTGGTGGTGGCATGTGGGGCCGGTGTTATGCCCAGGGGGGAAAGCTGTTGCAGGATTTTATCGGTTGATAAACGGGCATCATTAGAAATTGAATTCAAAACCTTATCGGTTTCGGCCGAAATGCGGGCCAAAGATGTTTCAATTTCAGCAATTTGTTCGGCAGGACGGATGGAGTCGAGATTGCTGGAAAAAATGCTGCCGGTTGTCAGCGGATCAGCTTCCATGTCGGAGGAAGAAAGTGCGGCGGTGGTCAAACCCAAGTCCTCGGCCTTTTGCGCCAAAACGCGAATGAACTGGTTTTGTTCGGTTATTATCTGCTGACGTTGCAGCAGTTCCTGAAGTTGCAGGTTGAGATTTCCCGCCTGCAGGTATTGTTGCGAGTGCAACCGGTCCACTTCCATGCGCAGTTGTAAAATGCGTGTTTCGTAAGCGACCAGTACCGGGTCTTTGGTGCGGCTCCATAGTTGAGAAATTTCTGATCCCATGGTGAGGGCCAGCCCCATTGCTATGTTGGAGGCCACCAGAATTGCAAATATTGCATAGAGCGCAAGATTACGCCATTTATGCGTGGCAATGTGGTTGGGGAACGGGTTTTTTTGAACACCGAAACCGGTGGAATTTCTGGACACGCTAACAATCCTGATACACAGATACTTACATATTCAATGTGCCTCAACATGGTTAATAAATTAAAAAGCGTAATGGTGAAGAACAAAAGAGGCCAAGTATATTACCCAAAATATCCAAAGGCTATTGAATGTTCAAATTGCCATATTCGTGTCGTCATAATTGGTTAAACTGTGGCGTAAGGCTTGTGATTCTCCAAAGCTGTTGGGGGGTGCGAAGTAAAGATTTGGATGTTTTGTGAACCATAAACCCATATCCAAAGGATTGGATAAAGCAACCGGGGGTGATACGCCCCCCCGGAACGGGGCGGTGCGCCCTGATGACGGGGCATCAATAATTCACGATACAACCGATCTGCCCAAATCAACAGCGGGCCTGCCCAAATCATTGCGCCGTCGCAAGGTGGTCAAGGGTGTTGCGCACGGGGTTTCCTGGGGTGTGGCCGTGCCGATGTTGGCGTTTCTGGTTTTTTATCTGATTTTGCTGGTACGGCCAATTCCGTTGCCGTTTGTGGGCAATCAGGCGCGCGCCATGGTGCTTGAATCCCTGCCCGATAATATGGAACTGGAGCTGGGGGAGACCTTTCTTTCTTTGGAGAACGGGGTTTCTCCTGCACTTCGGTTTTCCCCCGTGGTGCTGTTGGACAGGGCAACGGGGGGCAAGGTTGAAATGGAGGCGCTCGAAATCGGCTTTTCTGCCGGGCGGGCTTTGCTGGGGCAGCCGGGGGCGGAAATTACGCTGGTGGGGCCGCGCCTGCAGGTGGTGCAGGATTTGTTTGGCCCGCGATTGGCGCAATTTGAACTGATTGAAGAAACCAATGATGAGCATGCGCTGGTGCGGGTGATCGAGGGGGAAAGTGCGTTTCCAACAGTTGGTATTCAAAACCGGGTCAGTGTTCAGGAAAATGTTCTGGGTTCGCCGGCCCTTTCCCTGCGGTCGGATAATGACTGGCTGGTGTTTAACCTGCTCGCGGGTGAAGAGGGGCTGAGTTCGATCGTGCAAAATGCACAGGATGGGCTGTTTTCCAGTTTTTCCATTCGCGGTGGAAGTCTTGAAATGCATGACAGTGTTTATGGGCTGGTGCGCAGTTTTGACAATATCGGGCTGGAAATCATCAGCGAGAAGGGAAAACCCACCGTTCAGGGCAGGATTTCGGCTGAAATTGCAGGAAAAAGAATGCAAGGCACGATATTGCGCACAGTCAATTCAGAGGGAAACGCGCGCCTTGTCAGTGAAATGACCAATCTGGATTTTTCTGCGTTTGTGCCGTTCATGGATGACCCGGACGCACAGGTGGCGCTTCATGGCACAGGCGGCGTTATTATTGATGTTGAGTATACCGGGCAGGGGAATACCGGCATCAAGGGGGGCACATTTTTAATTGATTTGAATGGCACCAGTTTGCGTATTCTGGATGATGAATATCCGGTGACTGCCAGCCCGATGGAAATTGTCTGGGAAGCGGAAAAAGCAACATTTGATATCAAGTCCACCCGTTTTCAGGCCGGGGATTCCTATGCCGATTTCTCCGGGGCTATCGCCATGGGGCTGGATCAGAATTTTGGCCCCACCATGCGGATTTCAACCCAGTTGAAAAATATCTATCTGCACCCTTTGGACCTGGGGCCGCCTGAAAAACCGATTGAGGAATTGCAGTTTCTTGGTTGGTCTGCGCCGCTTTATGGCGCCCTTGGCATTGATCATCTGGTGGCTGCCAGTGATGATTTCAAGATGGTGATTTCGGGGCGCATGGATATGTTGCAGAGCGGCATGGGGGTCAATATGGATGTGGCCATCGAGGGGGCAACGGCGGACGATTTGAAACGCATCTGGCCCTATGTGATCGGTGGAGATTCCCGGGACTGGTTTGTTAAAAATATTGAGCAGGGCAAGGTTGTCACCTCGGCCATGAAGTTTCGTTTTCCCGTTGGCTCGATTGGCAAGCCGGGTGAAGATGTGCCTGTTCCCGATGGGGCGATCAATGTCGAAATGCTGGCCGAGGGGGTTGAGTTGCGGGTTTCTGATGCGCTGGAGTTGGCACAAATTCCTGATCTTGCACATTTGAAAATTGAGAACGGGGAAATCAAAATCGGCTTTGGCGCAGCGCAACTTCCCACTGAAGGGGGCGCATTGCAACTCCTGAACTCTGCTTTTTCCATCGGCTGGGATGAGGATGATACGGCGCAGTTCAGGTTTGACGGGAATATTAAAGCGCCCATCAGTGCTTTGCTGGCCATTCAGCAGGCCACATCTCCAAATGCGCTTGATGGTCTTGATCTGCCCGTTAATCCCACGGCCCTGAACGGGGAAATTGATACCCTGTTCTCCACGCGGGTTTCCCTTTTGGGGGATGATTATGAGGTGCAGGACCTGCAATACAGCCTTGAGGGGAAGGTTGCTGATTTTTCCAGTTCCGAGCCGATTTCCACCTATTCCCTTGATGAGGGGCAGTTTTCGTTCGTTGTGAACGAGAATGCCTATCAGGTGAACGGGCCGGTGAAGTTGAATGGACTGACCACAACATTGGCCCTTGATGGCAGTATGGCGGATGATGCCACGCCAAATATCAAAGTGTCGGCAACATTCTCTGCCGATGATTTCAAGGAATTCGGGTTTGATGTGAGCGAATATATGGGGGGCAGGGTGCGTTTTAGTGCAGAACCTCAACCCGATGATACGCTCAAAATTTCAGTGGACTTGAAGGATGCCAGTGTGAGCGTCCCCGATATTGGACTGAGCAAATCGCGTGGTACGGCAGGTTCGCTTTTGGCATCGGTGAAATTTGAAGAGCCGATGATAGATATAAGTGGCATTGACCTCAGATTTGGTCACGTTCGTTTGCGTGGTGATTTGGAATATCATGAGCAGGACGGGCTTGTATCAGCGGATTTTTCGCAATTTGCCGTGCAACAGGGGGACAATGCCCAGATAAGGCTGACGCCGAGGCGGGACGGGTATGGGGTGCGTTTGCGGGGCCAGCAATTGGACCTCAAGCCGCTTATGCGCCGTTTTTTTTCGCTTGAGGGGGGAGGCACCGGCGGGCCGCAGGCGGCCGGTCTGGAGGAAACAATCGTTCTGGATGTGGGGATTGAGCGCGCACTTGGCTTTTATAGCACCACGGCGTTTAATCTGAACGCTGACTTGACATTGCAGGGCAATGAATTGCGCGAAATATCCTTGCAATCTCAATTTGGCGGCTCCAATTCCCTGTCAATTGCCACCAATCCGGTGCCGGGTGGTCAGGCGATGTCGATGGCCTTTGGGGACCTTGGCACCTTGCTGAGATTTGTCGGAATTTATCCCAGGCTGGCGGGGGGGAGCGGCAGTCTGGTGATGACATCCAACACGGCGCAAAATATCAGCATTGGTGAGTTCGAGTTGCGAAATTTTGCCCTGATAGATGAGGCAAATGTTGTGCAGGTTTTGGGTAATCACCCGGATTCGCGAAGCCTTATTGAGCGTCAGAACAGGGTGGATTTTAATTCGGGGCGGGCGAAGTTTGTGCGCCGGTCTGACCGGATTGAAATTATAGATGCGGTGCTGGACGGGGGAACCCAAGGGGGAACCGCGCGCGGATTTATTTATACCGATGCCGGGCAATATGATCTGGTGGGGACGTATATTCCATTGTTTGGGCTAAACAATGCGTTTCAGCAGATTCCGATTTTGGGACCTCTGCTTGGGGGGCGTGAAGGGGAAGGGCTGTTCGGGGTGACATTTGCCGTGCGCGGACCGCTGGCCAATCCGCAGTTTTCAGTCAACCCGCTTTCACTTCTGGTGCCCGGGGCGTTTCGCTCCTTGTTTGAGTTCAGGGAACAAACCGGCAGGTGATGTTTTTCAAGTCGGCTCACCTAACTCGGTTCATCCATACCAGTTCAGGTCACCCGTAACAGCGCATGGCGTTTTTTGCCCACGCTGAGCTTGATAACGCCTTCTGGCAGAATATCGTTTTCCCCGATTGTGGCGCGTTCATCGGTGGCCTGCACATCGTTGATGCGCATGGCGCCGGATTTGATATGGCGGCGGGCTTCTCCGTTTGATGCGGCCAGATTGGCCCGGACAAAGGCGGCAAGTACGCCCATGCCCGCGTTCAACTCAGAGCGCGAAACTTCAACGGTGGGCAGAGACAGGTCCAGGGCGCCCTGTTCGAAGGTGGCGCGCGCGGTGGCTTCGGCCTGTTCAGCCGCGCTTCGGGAGTGGATTATGGCGGTGGCTTCTGTTGCCAGGATTTTCTTTGCTTCGTTAATGTCGGCGCCAACGATTTTTGCGATTTCCCTTAAGGGCAGACGGGTAAAAATCTTGAGGAATTTTTCCACGTCCGCATCTTCTGTATTGCGGAAATACTGCCAGAAATCGTACGGGGAAAACAGGTCTTCATTCAGCCATACGGCGCCGTTGACGGTTTTGCCCATTTTCTGGCCCGATGAGGTGGTGAGCAATGGGGTGGTGAGGGCAAAAAGCTGGTCGCCCCCCATGCGGTGGGAGAGGTCAACGCCGTTGATGATGTTGCCCCACTGGTCCGAGCCGCCCATCTGCAATACGCAATTGTGGCGCTGGTTGAGTTCAACAAAATCGTAGCCCTGCATAATCATGTAGTTAAATTCAAGGAATGAAAGGGACTGTTCGCGGTCAAGGCGCAGGCGCACACTGTCAAAGCTGAGCATGCGGTTGACGGAAAAGTGCCGGCCCACATCGCGCAGGAAATCCACATATTTCAGGTTCATCAGCCAGTCGGCATTGTTGACCATAATGGCGTCTTGTGGCCCGTCTCCAAATGTGAGGATGCGGGAGAATATTTTTTTGATGCCTTCAATGTTCCGGTTGATTTCATCGGGGCCGAGCAGTTTGCGTTGATCGTCTTTGAATGAAGGGTCGCCCACCATGGAGGTGCCGCCGCCCATCAGGGTGATGGCTTTATGCCCGGTTTGCTGAAGCCAGTAGAGCATGGTGAGGGAAATCAGATTGCCGATATGCAGGGATGTTGCCGTGGCGTCATAGCCGACATAGCCGGTTATGGGACCGGCAGCGCACAGGGCGTCGAGTTTTTCCGGGTTTGAAATCTGGTGGATAAAGCCGCGCTCATCCAGCGTATTCAAAAAATCTGACTTGTAGATACTCATAGTCGTTTAACGCCCTCCGCCGGCGGCAATGTCGGCGCGACGCCGGTCAAGATATTCAGCGCAGCGCTCGATGAGTTCTTCGGTCCGGCCGGTGAAGAAGTGGTTGGCGCCTTCCATGATCTGTTGTTCAATGGTGATGCCTTTTTGCAGATGGAGTTTTTCCACCAGGCGTTGCACCGCTTCGGGGGGGGCAACTTTGTCTTCGGAGCCATGGATGATCAGCCCCGATGAGGGGCAGGGGGCCAGAAACGAAAAGTCATACAGGTTTTCGGGGGGCGCAATGGAGATGAACCCTTCCACTTCGGGCCGGCGCATCAGCAATTGCATGCCAATCCATGAACCAAAGGAAAAACCTGCAATCCATGAGGCCTTGCTTTCGGGGTTGATGGATTGAAGCCAGTCCAAAGCCGCGGCGGCATCGGAGAGTTCACCGGGACCATGGTCAAACATGCCCTGGGAGCGCCCAACGCCACGCGAGTTAAACCGCAGGGTTGCGAACCCGCGTTCCACAAACATGTAATACAGATCATAAATTATCTGGTTGTTCATGGTGCCGTTAAATTCAGGATGGGGGTGCATGATGATGGCAACCGGGGCATTTGGCTCTGTGCCGGGCTGGTAGCGGCCCTCAATGCGGCCTGCAGGCCCGTTGAATATTACTTCTGGCATGTGGGAATAAGCCTTGTACTAAATTTGTCTAACCAAGTTTTTACAGGTGTAAAAACCAAACGTGTGAATGTGGACACCTCTTGCTTGACCTTGGGCCAAGAGGGGCTTACAAAAGGAATTGAAAAAGCCAGTTTAGAATCATTCAAAACTGTATTTGTGCCACAAACCCTTCGCATGATGTCCTTTTAGAGGAGTGGTGCTTAATATTTCAAGGATTGATTCTAAAACTGATAAAACAAACGGTTTTCAAAGCTCTGAATGATGCCCATTTCCAAGGTCTATCTGGACCACAATGCTTCAACGCCCCTATTGCCGCAGGCGCGTGATGCGATGATGACAGTTTTGGATGTTACAGGTAACCCCTCTTCGGTTCATGCCAACGGGCGGATGCTGAGCAACGCGATTGAAACCGCGCGCTCGCTGGTGGGTGACCTGGCG
>WFOP01000320.1 GCA_015487985.1 Hyphomicrobiales bacterium | reverse complement strand
TCCTTGTCCAGCCCATAATGTGTATGCAAAGCCCTTACCGCCAGCTCCGCATATTCCTCTTCAATCAATACCGAGGTCTTGATTTCCGAAGTGGTAATCAACTGGATATTGATCCCCTTTTCGCTCAATGCCTTGAACATTGATGCAGCCACCCCCGCATGGGAGCGCATCCCCACCCCGATTACTGAAATTTTTGCACTGCCCTTGGCCCCGGCAATCGAATCATACTCAAACCGGTCCCCCTCAGAAGTGATGGCTGCCATGGCCTTGTCATATTCAGCATCGGGCACCGTAAAGGTAATATCCGTCTGCCGACCATCATCAGAAACATTCTGCACGATCATATCGACGACAATTTGTTCATCCGCCAGCGCACCAAAAACGGCAGCGGCAACTCCTGGCCGGTCCTTCACACTGCGCAGGGTTATTTTTGCTTCGGCCTTGGCCAGCGTCACCCCGGAAACAATTTGCTTTTCCAAAATCTCATCCTCATCACACACGAGAGTACCCGGCACCCCCGAATTTGATCCATCGGGGGCAACCTGTGCCGCCTCCGGATCGTCAAAACTGGAACGCACCACCAAACGCACCCGTTGCGCCATCGCCAGTTCAACCGAACGGGTTTGCAACACTTTGGCCCCCAGAGACGCCATCTCTAGCATCTCCTCAAAACTGATTCTGCTCAAACGTTGCGCTTTTGGTGCAATACGCGGATCAGTGGTATAAACCCCGTCCACATCCGTATATATATCACACCGATCCGCCTTGATTGCCGCCGCCAGCGCCACCGCTGAAGTATCCGAACCACCCCGGCCAAGGGTTGTTACCCTGTTGGCTGAAGAAATACCCTGAAACCCGGTGACAACACAAACCTGACCATCCTTCAGTCTTTCATCAAGCAATGTGCTATCAATATCCTCAATCCGGGCTGCGGAATGAATATCACTGGTTTTAATGGGTACCTGCCAGCCACAAAAAGAGCGCGCCGATATCCCCATATCCTGCAATACGATGGCCAGCAGCCCCGCGCTCACCTGCTCACCGGTGGAAACCACCGCATCATATTCGCGCGCATCGTGCAAAGGGGAGGCTTCCTGACACCAGGCCACCAACTGGTTTGTGGTGCCCGCCATGGCTGAAACAACCACCGCCACCTGCTGACCCGCCTTCACCTCGCGTTCAATATGACGCGCAGAATGGCGAATGCGTTCCAGATCCGCCACCGACGTGCCACCAAATTTCATCACAATGCGCGACAAGAAACATGCTCCAATTAACCGAAATTGCGATCCACGATAATCTTCAAAACGATCACGGCGCTCAAATGGCACAAAGTGGGAAATGTTTCAACCAGCAAGGAGAATTGTAATTTAACCCGATTTAACCAAACCCCGGAAACCTCCCCCCAAAACGGGAGCGACCAACTTTGGGAAAACTTCAGGCACAACAATCAGACAAATGCCAACAATCAGGCAGCATTGGCTTTTTTGGACACCGAACTATTGGCCGCGCCCGGCGGTTTTTGCCCGTCGTCGGCGCGGCATTCCGCAAAAACCCGCAACGCGCACCCTTCACATTTCCCCTGTTTTCTAAGCAGGCGTCTCAGGGTTCTGAACACGGCAGGCTTTTCATCAAAGAAATGATTATTGCCGATATGCTTGATGGCGTGGGTTTTGCCAAACGATTGATAAACGGCAGGTTTCAAGCCGGCAAAATACAAGCCCCCCCCTTCCTCCTCCAATCGGTCGGCTTCCTCGCACAGCATTTCCGCCCCCGCCAGATCAATAAAGTTGATGCCGTTGCTCAATACAACGATATGCTTGCGCCCCTCATGTTCACTGATTTTGAACAGTTTGGACTGAATGAAATTGATCGAGCCGAAATAAACCGACATATCAATCCGAATGATTTTCATATGCGGGCACTGGTTGAGGGGTTTGCTTTCCACATCGGTCAGTTTGGGGCGGCCATATTTGGAATCAATATCAGGCGCAAGAACCGCAATCTCAGGGGATGTTGTCCGCCCCAGAAATATCACCAGCGAAATAATAACCCCCAGATAAATAGCAAATTCAAGCTCCAGAAACAAAGTGGCAAAAAATGTGGCCACAAGGATTATGGCTTCGGAAGGATCCGATTCAAGAATATGTTTGATCTGTTTCATATCGATCAGATTATAGGCCACCATCATGATAACCCCGCTCATCGCTGCAATGGGCAGATAGGCGGTTAGCGGGGAGAACAGCAAAACAATCAGCGCCAGAAAAATTGCCGAGAACACAGCTGCCATGGGCGTTTGAGCCCCCGAATCATAATTGATGCCCGAACGGGTAAAAGAGCCGGACCCCGCATAGCTGGAAAAAAAGCTGCCCACAATATTGGACAGCCCCTGACCGACAAATTCCTGATTACAATCAATTCGCTGATGAGATTTCGAAGCGATTGCCCGCGAAATTGATACCGCTTCAATAAGCCCCAGCAATGCCACCGCAAAAGCATCGGGCGCAATATCCCGCAACACTTCAAGATCAAAATTTGGCACCGACAGCGGCGGCAGACCGCCGGGAATTTCCCCCACCAGCTTGATGTCCACATTATTGCGCAAAAACAGCCAGGCAAACAGACTGCCAATAATCAGGGCCAGCAGCAGATTGGGCAGTTTTGGCACAAGGCGCTTTATCAGCACCGCACTCAAAAGCGTCAGCAGTCCCACTCCAAGAACCGTAATATTGATACTTGCGGCCTGCTCCCACACATGCACCCATGTGCGAAAAAAAGTTTCCCCCTTGGGGACATCCACCCCCAGAACATTTTTCATCTGACTGGTAACGATCAAAATTGCCGCACCCGCGGTAAAACCGATTACCACCGTATGGGAAACAAAATTCACCAGAAGCCCCAACCGGGCCAGACCAAATGCCAGTTGATAGACCCCGGCCAGAAATGTCATGGTCAGGGCAAGGGAAATAAACTCCGATGAGCCCGGCTCCGCATATCCTGAAATTGTTGAAAACACCACGATGGAAATGGCGGTTGTCGGCCCGGAAATCAAATGGCGTGACGAGCCGAACAGTGCCGCAACAACCGGCACCACCATGGCTGTATAAAGACCATATTGCGGGGGCAAACCGGCAATGAACGCAAATGCCACCCCCTGGGGCAAAACAATCACAGCCCCGGTCAACCCCGCAAACATATCAGCCCGGATGGTTTCCTTCGTCATTTGAGGGAACCAGTATAAGAAGGGGAAAATGGTCGCGAGCTGATTTAGTAAAGCGGACTTATAAACGTGGTTCTGGTAAGCCATATATCAACTCATGCGCGCTCTTGGCAGCGCTTATATCAAGCGTGAAACATTTTGAGGTCGGGGGCGGCATTTGGCTTACAAAACCGACAACCGTCTTGGCCGGACACTTACTTTAGCGCAACATAATATAAAATGAAACCGCAAACCCTTCACAAAATGCCTAAAAGGTAAATACCGGTAAAATCAATTCCATCCACGTCTTAAATGAACTAGAATAATAAAAACATCAGCAGGACATGCCCCAATGCCAGCCACAACAATCAACGATGATGAGATCAAAAAATTCTCCGACCTTGCCCAACAATGGTGGGACCCCTCAGGTCAATTCAAACCCCTGCACAAATTCAACCCGGTGCGCCTTGCCTATATTCGCGAGCAGATCCTTGATCATTTCAAACTTGATGGTACTAAACGTTACCCGTTTGAAGGGCTGAAAATCCTTGATATCGGATGCGGGGGCGGCCTGCTGTGCGAACCCATGGCCCGTTTGGGCGCAACCGTAACGGGCGCCGATGCCTCCGAACGCAACATTGCCATCGCCAAAATACATGCTGAGCAAAACGATCTGGACATTACCTATCTGGCCACCACATCCGAAGCCCTCGCGGCAAAAGGTGAACAATTTGATGTGGTTCTCAACATGGAAGTGGTCGAACACGTTGCCGACGTGCCCCTTTATCTCAAAAGCTGTTCTGATCTGGTCAAACCCGGTGGCCTGATGTTTGTTGCCACCATTAACCGCACCGCAAAAGCCTATGCCTTGGCCATTGTGGGCGCAGAATATGTACTGAACTGGCTCCCCAAAGGCACCCATGAATTCAAAAAATTTCTCACCCCCGAAGAAATCACCTCCATCATTTCGCGCCATGGCATGTCCATTCACGACCGGTGCGGGGTGAGCTTTAGCCCCCTGCATGACCAATGGCGCAAAAGCCGCGACATGTCGGTGAACTACATGTTGCTGGCGCAAAAGTCTAAAAGCTGAACCTAATTCCCATAAGTCCCATAAGCGTTGACAAACACCTGCACCGAACGGGCGGGCAGAAAATCTATCTCCCCCGTTTGATTGCCAGCACTGGAAAAGGCCAGAACCCACAAGCTTTCGGAGGGAATGTTTTCAAGTTCGGGTTTTATGGGTTTGTCCGAGCGATTGATGGCCACCAGCACATCCTGACCACGGCTGTAAATCAACACATCCCTGTCGGAATAAACCACTTCAATTTCCTTTGCGCGCAAAGATGCGCGCTCTTTGCGCAAGGCAATCAGATCAACAAACATCCCCCGCAACTCTTCGTCCCGCCCCAGGCCACGTCCCGGCAAAACATCACGTTCACCCCATGCCATCACCTGGCGGTTATCAGGCCACACCCCGCCACTGCGCCCGATTTCTTCCCCATAGGGGATGACCGGCGGTCCCTCAATTGTCATCATGATGGTCGCCGCCATCGCCAGTTTTTCCCTGTCCCCGCCAAACATGGCTAGGGCCATCGTCATATCATGGTTGGACAAAAACGGCGCCAGCCAATACCCCTCCGCCACATCATGGCGTTTTATGAGATAACGCCCGAATTTTTCCGCATCATAAACTCCGCTCATCAGTTTAAGTACCCGGTCCCGAAAGGAAAAATCAAACAGCGCATCCATCTCGTCATTGGCAAAATAGGGTCTGGCGACAAATCTGTCCGCGTCCCACACCTCCCCGATCAAAAAAAAGTCTTCCCCCAGGCGCCGCCTTGCTTCAAGGCGGTGCTGTTGCCAGAAATCATGGGAAATATGCTTGACTGTATCCAGTCGAAACCCGTCCAGCCCCACCCGTTCGGCCAACCCCAACTGGGATTCAAACAGGTATTCACGCACTTCGCTCAGTTCCGTTTTAAGATCAGGCAGCCCCGCCAGACACAGCGTCACCGGGTCACCCCCCGCACATTCTTCCCCGAACCGAAGCCAGGGCGCAAAGACGGGGTCATCCTCCATGCCATAGCCAAGATGGTTATAAACCACGTCCAGAATAACCTTTATGCCCCGCTGATGCGCATCATCCACCAGCGCCTTGAGGTCAGCCTCAGAACCAAAACGCGGGTCAATACCGTTCAAATCTTTGGCCCAATATCCGTGATGGGGATAAAAACTGTTGCCCTGATAATCCTGAGGCATATCAATTTGCAACGCGACCGGGGTAATCCAGATCATGGTTGCCCCAAGATCGGAAATTTCATCCAGTTGCGCCCGCAGACCCACCAGATCACCGCCCTGAAAGGCCAACGGATTGCCCCGATCCACATCCATATTATTGGACATATCCCCATCAGCAAACCGATCCAGCATGACGAAATAAATTATTTCGTCAGAAAGGTTCGCTGCCTTCAGCGGAGAAACCAATGCACCCAACAGGGCAAAAACCGACAAAAATATTCTAAATCCCATCACCATACCCTGAGTAAGACCTAAGATTTGAGCCAATATAAGGCCCACAGCCAGGGCGGTCCAAACATCGCGTGTCCTTCAACAAAAGCGATATCTAACGGCCTTCGCAAAGAATGAGAAGTCCCACAAAAATAGCCGTTTGCGCGCACCAGCAACCAGAACCGCAACAGGGTGGCCTTCTCTCCCCCTTTATCGGCAGATAAAGGAAAAGAGCACTAAATATGGCTCAAAATCTAATTTTGTTCTTCAGGGAGCGCCGGCAGAGGCATAAATTCTACCCCCTCTTCGATCAGACTTGCGGTTTCTTCAGCCGTGGCTTCGCCGTAAATACCACGCGGCTCTACTTTTTCATTATGGATTTTGCGCGCTTCACTGGCAAATTTATCCCCCACATAATCCGCCTCTGCAGTAATTTTTTCCCGCAATTCGCGAATGGCCTTTTGCAGCTGTTTTTGTTCGGGATGTCCCGCTGAAAGACTGACAGAGGTATTTTCCCCTTTATTTGAACCACCATCCATATCACCGCTGAAAGGCGCGGACTGACTGTTGCCCTTGCGCCCCACTGCCGGCGCCATGAGCGCCTTGTCTACTTTACTCGTTGCACAGACAGGGCAGGTGACAACGCCAATCTTTATCTGTTCGTCATAGGCCGATGCACTTCTGAACCAGGCCTCAAACTGATGAGTATTTTCACAAACTAATGCATATTGAATCACGGTTACACATCCCAAAAATCACAATCATCTTACCCCGCACGGAGGATTTTATACCCCATTATGGTTAACGCTTAAACAAAATTTTTCATTTCAAACGCTGCCTCATTTTGCAATGCCGGCACGCTTGAACGTGCCTGCTTGATTTTATCAAAATCCAGTTCGGCAAAGATCAGCCCGCCTGTCTGATCTGCCCGCATGGTGACAATTTCCCCCCATGGATCAATTACCATTGAATGACCATAAGTCTGCCGGCCATTTTCATGAGTACCCCCTTGAGCAGACGCCAAAACAAAACATCCCGTTTCAATGGCCCGCGCCCGCAACAAAACCTGCCAATGGGCTTTGCCCGTTGGCACAGTAAAAGCGGCAGGCACACAAAGAATGTGCGCACCGGCCCTGGCCAGTTGCCGATAGAGCGCGCCAAAGCGCACATCATAACAGATACTCATTCCAACATTGATATTGCCCATTTGGGCCAGCACGGCCTGCCTGCCCCCCACATAATGCCTGCTCTCGCGATAGGCATCGTCCCCCTTCACATCGGCATCAAACAAATGAATCTTGTCATAATATTCAACTATATGCCCCTCGGGATCAAACAACACGCTGCGATTGGCAAAACGCCCGTTCCCCAGCGCAACTGCCAGCGAACCAATGTGTAAAAAC
>WFOP01000319.1 GCA_015487985.1 Hyphomicrobiales bacterium | reverse complement strand
GAATGCGGCGGCGCGCGGGTGAGCGGGGTCGTATCGGGCAGCAGGGGCAAAATCCTCTTGAGTGCTTGGCATAAAACTTGCTTAAATCGCCCAAATCAGATTTGATTGTGTAATGGATTTGATCCCCGATTTTGGCCGGACAGGTTGATTGTTTATGGTGGAATTTGTGTTGGTACAGGAATAAATTATGGCCCTTAAGCCACGGTTGGAAATAAGGCAGTCCCAGAGCCTGACCCTGACCCCGCAACTGATGCAGTCGATAAAACTTCTGCAATTGTCCCATCTTGAGCTGAATAATTTTGTGCAGGAGGAGTTGCTGGCCAATCCCTTGCTGGAGAGGGAAGAAAACCCCTCAAATGCCCAAACAGAAGATATTGCCGGTGATGGCATTGGCAATGAAGCGGCCCCCGCCCCCGACCTGATTGAAAGCGGACAAAATCTGTCAAGTGCCCAGGAAATCGCCACCGATATGGACACGGATGTTTCCAATATCTACCCCGAACAGGTGGCTCAGGATTCCATGCGTGCCTCCACAGGAACCTTGCTGGATCGCACCGGAGCCAGCAGTTCCCCCGGCGCACCGTCCGCCAGTGGCGGGCAGGCGGGAACGCCCGGGGCCGATATTGATCAATATGTTGCACATCAGATGACCCTTGCTGACCATCTCAGTGAACAGATTTGTCTGATGGTTGAAGATCCCAAATGCCGCCTCATCGCGCGAAACCTGATTGATAATCTGGATGAGGGGGGGTATCTGGCCGCTGACCTGACCACCATTGCAGCGCAGTTGGGCACCGATGTTGAGCAGGTCGAAAAAGTGCTTAAAACCGTTCAGGGCGTTGATCCTGTGGGGGTTTTTGCCCGCGATCTCAGGGAGTGTCTGGCGCTGCAACTGGCGGAAAAGAACCGGCTTGACCCGATGATGGAAAACTTTGTGAACAATCTTGATCTGGTGGCAAAACACGATTTTGAAACCTTGACCCAAATCACCGGTGCCACCCGCGAAGATATGGCGGACATGCTGGAGGAAATTCGCCAGCTTGACCCCCGGCCCGGCCGTGCGTTTGATGGCGCCCCTGTTCATGCAATCGTGCCGGATGTTTTTGTGCGTGAGGGGCCAAATGCCCAATGGATGATCGAGTTGAACAGTGATGTTTTGCCAAAGGTTCTGGTTAACCGCACCTATTATGCCTCTGTTACAAAGCGCAAACTTAAATCCGCGGAAAAAGAATTCCTGGTGGATTGTCTGCAAACCGCCAACTGGCTGACCAGGTCTCTGGATCAGCGGGCGCACACGATATTAAAGGTGGCGACTGAAATTGTGCGGATGCAGGACGAATTTTTGTTGCATGGGGTGACCCATCTTAAACCCATGACCTTAAAAAATGTCGCCGATGCCATTCAGATGCACGAAAGCACCGTTTCCCGGGTTACCGCCAATAAATATATCGCCACCCCGCGCGGCCTGTTTGAAATGAAATATTTTTTTACAACCGCGCTGAGTTCCAGTCAGGGAAATGGAGATCATTCAGCGGAAAGTGTACGCCATTTAATTAAACAAATGATAGATCGCGAAGAAGTGAGTGCGATATTGTCCGATGACACGATTGCCGACAGGTTGCGGGAAAACCATGGGATTGAAGTGGCCCGGCGAACGGTTGCCAAATATCGTGAGGGGTTGAATATTCCCTCCTCCGTGGTGCGGCGCCGGCAAAAAAAGGCGCAGCAAACATCCCCCCTGGGGGCTTGAAAAGGTGCGTTCTTTTTGCCTGTCTTGATACTGAATTTTCCATGAAAACGCTACAGAAACAGTGCCCGATTTATGCGTCAAGCCTATCAATTGAGCAAATTGGGCCTGAGAGCCGTTGCCCAGCGCCCCTGCTAAGCGTTAGTCTTTGGATGTCGCGCAAGAAACTTGGGTTTTGATTCGTGACAACTCAGACTTATCAACCACCACTGGGAGGCGAACTTTAATGACATTACGCGTTTCGGGAAAAAATATGGATGTGGGTGATGCGCTCAGATCAACAGCGCAGGCGCGCATTGACGATGTGATTTCCAAATACTTTGACGGTGGCTATGAAGGGCACCTGACCTTCGAACATGAAGGATCGGGCAACCATTCCGAGCTGGTTCTACACCTTGATACCGGCGCGGTATTGCGCGCCCATGCCCAGGCCGGAGATGCGGTATCTTCCTTTCAGATTACCGCAGATCATATTGAAAAACGCCTCAGGCGCTACAAGCGCAAGCTGAAAAGTCGCCGCAAAAAGGGCGCTTCCATGGCCGAAGTGATGGCGCAGTCCTATGTCCTTGATTCCCCTGATTCCCATGAGGAGGTGGAAGAGGATTTCAATCCGCCCATTATTGCACAAAGCGCATCTTCATTATTGCGGATGAGCGTTGGCGAAGCTGTGATGGAGCTGGATTTGTCACAATCTGATGTTCAGGTGTTTCTCAACGCTGGACATGGAGGCATGAATGTGGTTTATCGCCGGGCCGATGGAAATATCATCTGGATTGATCCAGAACTTCCCTGAGGGGACCCGGTCGTACCAAACCTGAATTTTAAATATCAATTGAGAGATCATTGATGGAACTCGCCGATATTTTGTTGAAAGACTGCATTGTTGCCTGTGCAAAAGTGTCCTCCAAGCGCCAGTTGCTGCAATTATTGTCGCAAAAGGCCGGCGAAGCGGTTGGCCTTGACCCCCTGGATGTTTTTGAAACCCTGATGAACCGGGAAAAACTGGGCTCCACCGGGTTGGGAAACGGCATTGCAATTCCCCATGGCAAAATGGCGGGCCTTGAAAAAGTGCTGGCGGTTTTTGTCCGTCTTGAATGTCCGATTGAGTTTGAATCAGTTGATGATCAACCGGTTGATCTGGTGATGATGTTGTTGGCCCCGGAAGGTTCGGGGGCCGACCATCTCAAGGCTCTGGCGCGGGTGGCGCGCCTGTTGCGCACCGATTCGCTGGTGGAACAATTGCGCCAAAGCAAAGAATGCAGCGATCTTTATGGCCTGTTGACAGCCCCTGTGGAAGACAGTGCTGCGGCCTGAAGTCAAGGCAGTTGCGTGGACAGTTGCACGATGACTTTAGTGACGCAGCTCGGTTCGCACCGGGTTTTGCGCAAACCACTCGTTCACCGCTTCACTATTGTCAGCAATAAGAACCGGTGTGCCATTCGCCCCCACAATCATCTGAAACTGCAAATCGTCGGGCATGGCTTCGGCTTCAGGCACAAATGCTCTTAGTTCGCGCACTGAAATTGAGCGTACAAACACTACATGACCAACCCCCAGGTCGATGAAGTCCTTTTCGCTTATGCCGCGCAAGGGATGCTCCATGCGTTCAGCGCTTTTTGAAGCAATGGCGTGTTGTGCGCCCTCTTCTTTCCCCTTGTTCCCCTTTGCAGAGGAGGGGGACGGTTTTGATTGTATTGTCATGAAAAATTTGCCTCCTAAGTTTGCTTTGAGGGGGTGCCTTCCAGGGACGGGCTGCTGTTGGGGGTGTTAATTTGAATTGTTCGTTTGACTTTGTTTGCCTTGGGGCGCTCCACATCAATCATCAACATGCCATCGCGCAATTGAGCGCCGACAACGTGCATGCCGTCGGCCAGTAAAAATGAGCGTTTGAATTGCCGCGTGGCAATGCCCTGATGCAAAAATTCACGCTCGCTGGGCTGCTTGATACATCCGCAAACCTGCAATTGATTGTCTTCGGACGTGATTTCCAGATCGTCTTGAGAAAATCCGGCGACTGCGATGGCAATCTGATAGTTTTCAGCGCCATCCGCATCCGCCAGTCTTTCAATATTATAGGGGGGATACCCATCGCTGGCCTTGGCCATGCGATCAATGCGCTGCTCAAAACTTTCAAAGCCAAGCATGAAAGGGGCAGAGAGCACAGAAACGCGAGTCATTTTTTTGTCCTTTTATCAAAGCAACACATCAACATATTCCGGCCCGTCAGACAGCACCGGTATCATGTCGTTCCCTGATATATGGGCGATTTGGGGAACAGTTCAAGAGGCCTGTGCATCCGTCACCTCGCGGGCATGGGGAATGGCGGGTTGGGCCCCTTGGCGTAAACAGGCAAGGGAGCCGGCAATGGCCGCCGTTTTTAGTGCCCCGGGCAAAGATTTGCCCTGATCAAGCCCTGCCGCCAGATAACCACAAAACGTATCCCCTGCCCCAACGGTGTCAACGGGCACGATATCAAGCGCATTCACCTCAAATTGCTGGTTCGGGGTGAAGGCAATCGCCCCGTCTCCCCCCAGGGTTATAATCAGGGTCTTGTCATTTTCCTTCGCCCATGTTGCAGCATTGTGCTCAAAGTCCTCCTCTGGCTGCCCCTGAGCAATCAGGGCCGAAAACTCGGTTTGATTGGCAACAATTATGTCCGCCAGCAACGCCAATTCACGCGTATTTTTTGTTGTTGGTGCAATATTGAGCAGGGTCTTGATGCCTTTTTGCCGGGCGGCTTCAAGCGCCACCTTAAGTGCTGCATCGGGCACTTCCTGCACCATCATTAAAATGTCGTTGCGGGACATTTTTTTTACCGCATTCAAGGCATCCTGCTCACTCACTTCCCCATTTGCCCCCGCAATGATCACGATGACATTTTCGCCCCGTTCATCCACCAGGATTATGGCAATACCCGTGGAGCCGGGGACCGCCCGAACATCATCGAGGGTAACATTTTCCTTGCGCAATTCCGCAAGCGCCTGATGAACAAATTCATCACGTCCGACAGCACCCACCATATTTACAGACGCCCCGGCCCGGGCCGCCGCCAGTGCCTGATTGGCCCCCTTGCCCCCGGCTGCGGTTTTGAAATTTGTCGCAGAAACGGTTTCCCCCGGTTGTGGCAAACGCTGTCCGCTGGCAATCATATCAAGATTGATGGACCCCAGAACATAGATCATTGTTGAGCCTTCTCAATAATTCGCTGAACGGTATTCCAGTTGCGGGTGGTGATTATATTGTTTTTGAACAGGTGTTCGAGCTTGTCCATACCAGCTCCAAAACGCCCGTTGGGCTGGCGAAAGGCCCGTGTGAAATATTCCTTTTCCTGAACCCGGACAATTTCAAAATCCCCTGCTATGTTTTGAACGGCTTCAAGAGTGTTCCCGATATTTTTGGCACAAAGGGTAAGATAAAGTTTGGTATCGGCATTGCTTTGCCTGTCACCGAATGGCTGCAACCCAACCATGTGCTTTAATTCGGCGATGGAGCGGATGATAGTGCCGACTTCAAATTCAAACCGGGAGAAAAGGGCGGCGCTGATGTCATCGGGGGAAGGTGGTCTGTCGCTTTCAAAAACGATATTTCCGCTGGCGATAACGCTGCGCACATTGCGCTGACCCAGATCGGCAAAAACCTGACAGAGCTGATCCATTTTGATGTTGCGCCTGCCAAGGTTTATGCCCCGCAAAAACGCCACATATTGTTCACTCAATTTGTTTTCCCCTGACAAAAATACTGCGTAAAAACCTTCGTTTCGCGATACACACCACCATTTGATGACGTCAAGGATTAGGGCCCGGATTTGACGAAACGTCAACAGTGATAAATAAAGCCGCTATGAGCGCCGTAATCATTAAATCCCAATATCGAAAACAGGTGGCCTGGCTTTTTGGTGCCGCCTTGCTGGCGGGGACCGTTTTGTCGCTTCTTGTTGGCAACTATTATGCAGATCAGGCCCGCACCGGACTGGAACAGCGCTCCAAACAGGTATTGGCGCTGCACAAGGAAGCTATTTTTGGTTTGCTGGACAAATTTCGCCTGATGACGGTTCTGGTGGCCCGTCGTCCCGATACCCGTCTTAAATTTATCCGCTGGGCCAACTATAATGATGCTCAAAGCAAACTGGATTTGCAAAATTTTGCCGGACGGTTGGCGGCCATGTCCGGCGCCAATCGCGTGAGGCTGGCCTTGCCCGATGGCAAGGTTCTGGCTCAATCAACTCTGTCCGATGTGTCTGGAGTCTATCTGGATACGGCCCTGCGCGACACCGCATTGCAGGACCGTCTGGGGCGGGCAACCAATTTTTCTCATATTTCCCCCAACACATATTCCTTTGCAACCAGTGTGCGCGATGGAGACAAAATTATAGGTATCGTCAATATTGATGTGGATTTGCAGGTTCTTGAAAATGCGTGGGCACTGTCGGGGGATTTGATTTTTATCAC
>WFOP01000318.1 GCA_015487985.1 Hyphomicrobiales bacterium | reverse complement strand
GCTATTGCTTTTGACGGCATTGCCTTTATTGCGCTGGAGCGGTTTCAGGGAATTTCCCTCTGGCCGTTTGCTTTGACGTTGCTGGCGGCTCTTTCCTGGGCGGGGGCGAATATTTTGACCAAGGTTGCGGGCAAGGTTGATCCGGTGGCGTTTATCGTTTGGGGGTCATTGTGGGCAGTGCCGCCTTTGTTTGTGCTGACCTATTTTATGGAAGGGAGTGATGCGTTTATCGCCTTTGTCCGCGCCCCGGACCTTTATACTGTGGGTCTGCTGGGTTTTTTAAGTTATGTGGCAACGGTTTTTGGCATGGGGGCATGGACGTGGCTGCTGACCCGGCATTCCGCCTCGATTGTGGCGCCGTTTACCTTGCTGGTGCCCGTTACCGGCCTTTTGTCGGGCTGGATAATATTGGGGGAAACCGTTTCGGGGATGGAAATTGCCGGGGGTATTCTGGTTATTATCGGGCTTGGGGTCAGTGTTATCAAACGCCCTGTCTGAGCAGGTTTCAGATTTGAGGACGGCTGAATTCCCCGGTTTTGTGATCCATGATCCACAGTTCGCCGGACTTGATGTCAAACCAGGCGCCGTGCAGGGCCAGTTTTTTTTGTCGTTCCAGTTCGGCAATATATGGGAAAGTGCGTAGATTTTTGACTGAATTGCGCACAGAAATACGCTCAAGGGCGGTGGCCCGCTCTCCCTCGGTCATTAAGCCATTGTCGGTAAACTGCTCGGTCACCGGCTCCAGCAGGTTCATCCATTTGCCGATAAAATTACCCTCTGCCAATGGTTCGGCTTCCGGGTGAAGGGCGGCATGAATGCCCCCGCACCGGCCATGTCCCATGACGATGATATTTTGAATTTTCAGACCCTGAACAGCAAATTCAATGGCGGCGGATGTGCCGTGTTGTCCGCCATCCGGCTCAAAGGGAGGAACAAGATTGGCCACATTGCGCACGACAAACATTTCTCCGGGGCCGGAATCAAAGATTGTTTCGGGGGCGGAACGGCTGTCGCAACAGGCGATAATCATGCTTTGCGGGGTCTGCCCGTCGTCCGCCAGTTTAGTGTAGCGGTCCCGCTCTTCCTGATAGCCGTGTTTGGTGAAACTGGCAAAACCGTCCAGAAGCTTTTGTGGGAAATTGTGCATGAAAAATATCCGCCTGTTGAATTTTATTCAGTCTATAACAAGTGCCAATATCTGTTCAATTGATTAGTGACAATTATGGAGACAAAAATGAAAATATACCGATTTTTAACAGGTAAGGATGATTCGGAGTTTTGTCATAAGGTGAGCAAGGCCCTCAGCGAGGGGTGGGAGCTTTACGGGGAGCCTAAATATGTCGGAAATCAGTTTTTTGGTATGAATTGCGGACAGGCGGTGACCAAAGAGGTGGCGGATCAACCCTATGAAAAGGGTAAAAAGCTGACCGATTATGAATAATCGGCAAGTTTTTTCGTTTCAATGCCGTAATTTTTTCCCATGAGCAAAATCCCCCTTTGACGAATCTTTGCGCGGGGAGTAACTATTGGGTCATATATATTTGGGGTGCAGGCTTTCGCGATATTGCAGCGCCCAGAAACAGGGCTGTCGCCATGAAAAATACCAATCGTCCCTTGTCTCCGCATTTGCAAATTTATCGGTTCTCATTGACCATGGCTTTGTCCATTGTGCACCGGATCACCGGGGTGGGGCTTTATCTGGGAACCGGACTTCTTGCCTGGTGGCTCATCGCCGCCGCCATGGGGCCGGATCAGCTTGATTTCGTGAATCTGGTGCTTGGCAGCTGGTTGGGGCAACTGGTGTTGTTCGGGTTCACCTGGGCGCTGTTCCACCACATGCTGGGGGGGATCAAGCATTTCATCTGGGATACCGGGAGCGGGCTTGAACCTGCCAATCGGCAATTATTGTCGTGGATCAATATTTTTGGCGGGTTGGCGCTGACAGGGCTGACCTGGGTTTTTCTGGTTTGGGTGTAGGGGGATAATATGGGGCTTCGTACACCATATGCAAAAGTAACCGGCAAGGGTGCAACCGGGGGGGGCACAGATCATTTCTGGGCCCAACGCTTAAGCGCCCTGGCAAATGTGCCTTTGACTTTATTTCTTGTCTGGCTGGTTGCACAACTGGCGGGGAGTTCACGGGCTGAAATGGTGAGCCTGCTCAATAATCCGGTTGTTGCCGGTTTGCTGGTGCTGACCATTGTTTCAGTTTGCTGGCACATGGCGCTGGGGCTTTCTGTGGTCATTGAAGACTATATTCATTCCGAGGGCATGAAAATCGTGCTGCTTATCTGCAACAGGTTTTTTGCTTTTGGTATCGGGGCCATGAGCATTGTGGCAGTTTTGAAATTGAGTTTTGGGGCGTAAAAAATAATGTCAGTGGCTGAAAAATACACAATTGTTGATCATCAGTTTGATGTGGTTGTGGTGGGGGCAGGGGGCGCCGGCCTCAGGGCGACGCTTGGCATGGCCGAGCAGGGCCTGAAAACCGCCTGTGTGACCAAGGTATTCCCCACCCGCTCCCATACAGCTGTCTCTTATACACATCT
>WFOP01000317.1 GCA_015487985.1 Hyphomicrobiales bacterium | reverse complement strand
CTATTCAACCGGTTTTGAATCGATCAGTGATTTTGCCGGTTTTTACATCGTCCCCCAGGACAGCAAACCCACCGCATCTCATGAACAATCGCGCGAGGTGGTTCGCTCCGGCAGTTTTTCCCACAAGGGCTGGATAACCGGGGCCAATCCCCCCAGCAGCTTTTTTGTCAATAACAACCATCGGGGCTATCCCACGATCCAACTTTACAAAACCCCCGGCGGCGCGTTTCAAACCCCGGTAAAAATCGACTTCTGGGTCTGGCTTGATATGGATTTGAAACCGGGGGAGTGGTTTAGTTTTGCCACGCTGGACCATACGACGAAGAACACATGGGATCCGGTTCTGGTTAATCTGAACGACAAGGGGTTTGTTGAACTGATGCACGTTCCCACCAATGGGCAGGGCCGGCGTGATTTTCAAACGACCAGCGTCCCATTCCCCATGCGCCGATGGGTCAAGCTCAGCATTGAATTGCATTTTGACAAAAATAACGGCTATGCAAAAGTCTGGCAGAACGGCACTTTGGTTTCCAGCGCGCAGGTGCGCACCGGGAACGGGCTGTTAACTCAGGCCCATTTTGGCCTTTATGCCCCCCCCTCCATGACCAGTGGCGTGGTTTACAATGATGACCTCACCATCCGCGAGCTGGGGGCGAACTAAACCACTTCCCCCTAAACTACCTGCGTCAATAGCGGTTCATCGGCAAAAAAAGCGGCCAGATTTGCCATCACCAGCGCCCCCATTGCAGCGCGGGTCTGGGTTGTGGCACTGCCCTGATGGGGAGAAAGCACCACATTGTCCATGTTTTTGAGGGCATCGGGCACATGGGGTTCATCGGCAAAAACATCCAGCACAGCACCCGCCAGTTTTTTGTTCTCAAGGGCTGCCACAAGTGCTGCCTGATCCACAACCGAGCCGCGCGCCATGTTAACGAAATATCCATTTTCCCCCAATGCATCCAATATCTCAGCATCAACCAGCTTGTCGGTCCCTGCCCCTCCCGGCGTCATGGCCACCAGCCAGTCCACGTCCCGCGCCATGTGTTTGAGATCATCATAATAGACATAGGGCTGATCATGCTGATGGGTGCGACCAAAATAAACCACGCGCATTTTCATGGCCTGAGCACGGGCGGCAATTTCTTTGCCGATCCGGCCAAGGCCAATAATGCCAACGGTTTTGCCCCGCAACTCGCTTTGCAGGGGAAACCCGGCATTTTCCCACCCCCCTTTTGCAACAAAATTATGGGCCTCGACCAGCCGCCGCGACAGGGCAATCATCAGGCCGACAGTGATTTCAGCCATGGCGTCATTGAGTACATCGGGGGTGTTGGTAACACGGATATTTCTGGCTTTTGCCGCAGCGGTATCAACGGAATCATAGCCCACACCAAAGCTGGAAATCATTTCCAGATTTGGCATCAGTGCCATCATTTCCGCACTTACATCCGCCCCTGCAATGGCGCGATATTTATCTCCGTTCCCGGCCAGAAATTTTAACGGATCATTCTGATTGTAAAGGCGCTCCACCTGATAGATTGCTTCAAGCTCGGGTTCACAGACCTTGACCATTTTATTGGTAATCAGCAGATGGTGAGACATTTGTTTTGCCTTGGTATATGTATAAAATCAATTTGATTAAAGACACTTACCAGCCGCGTAAACTTATGGCAAAATCTTTACGCATTCGGGCCACACCGTTTTGAACAGCAATAAATCGAGGGGAAGAAAATTGAGTGGAAGTGCGGGCGATTATATTCTAGCCATCGATCAGGGAACGACATCCAGCCGGGCCATTATTTTTGATGCGGACCAGCAAATTGTCAGCGTCGCGCAAAAAGAGTTCGCGCAGATTTTCCCCGATTCGGGCTGGGTGGAACATGACCCCGAAGAGATTTGGGAAAGTGTGGTTGAAACCTGCCAGCGGGCAATAAAAGATGCTCAAATTCAGGCCGCTCAGGTGGCGGCCATCGGCATTACCAATCAGCGTGAAACGGTGGTGATATGGGACCGGGAGACGGGCAAGCCGATTTATAATGCCATTGTCTGGCAGGACAGGCGCACCGCATCCATGTGCGAAATGCTCAAACTTGCGGGCAAGGAAAAAACCTTCACCAACAAAACCGGGCTTTTGCTGGATCCCTATTTTTCGG
>WFOP01000316.1 GCA_015487985.1 Hyphomicrobiales bacterium | reverse complement strand
TTGCAAACAATGCGGATACCACGCTTTTCAAGCTCCTTTTGCAAAAGATATCCGGCAGCGGGATCAAGCTGGCGCTCCATCAGGTGGCCTCTCAGGTGCAGCACGCTCACCTCCATGCCCTGCGCTTTGAGCGCTGCGGCAGCTTCCAGCCCGAGCAACCCCCCACCGATGATAACCGCCTTGCGGCCCGGTTTGTCGGCCGCCTGCAACATGGTTTCAACATCGCCAATATCGCGAAAACCAATGACTCCGGGAAGGTCTTTGCCCTGCACGGGAATAAAAAACGAGGCTGAACCGGTTGCAATCACCAGCTTGTCATAACAGATTGTGCCACCAGCGCTGATAACCTGTTTGTTCTTGCGATCAATCTTGACGACGGCTTCATCAAACCGGCATTTAACATTGTTCTGCCGGTACCAGTCAGCATCATGGGTGATGATTTCCTGAAAGGTCCTGTCACCAGCCAATACCGGTGAGAGCATGATACGATTATAGTTGCCATGCGGTTCTGCACCAAACAGGGTGATATCGAAGGCTTTGGGATCAAGCTCAAACAATTCTTCAAGCATGCGCCCCGAAGCCATTCCCGCACCAATGATGACAAGTTTTTGTGGCATTTCGTAACTTCCATTTTCACCTTGAACGATATTGTGGAGTCTTCTTAAACCTTGAAAGCGTTGATGTCTGTTGCTAATATTTCAGTAAGTCGTTGCATTTTTTGCAACACTCAAAAGGAGTAGAATCTCTCATGCGTCACCTTCTCGTGCCAAGATATGTCGACAGAATTGCCCGCACCGGATCCCTGCGCAGCGCCGCAGAAGAGCTTGGCATCACCCCTTCTGCCCTAAATCGCCGGATTCTCAGTATTGAAGAGGAGCTTGGTGTGGAGATTTTTGAACGTCACCCTTCAGGGCTGCGCCCCAATATTGCCGGAGAAATTCTGCTCAAGCATTTTCGCGATCAACTGGCCGGTATAGAACAGGTAAAATCGAGTATTGCCGATCTGTCCGGCATGCGAGCCGGACATATCAACATCGCCACGACCCGCGAGATCGTCCAATATTTTCTACCGGCCCTGATCAAGCAGCATCTGACCGATTTCCCTGCTGTAACATTTGGAGTTGACCTTCTTGAGCGCGGGGAGGCAGAACTTTCGCTTGTCGATCACACCAATGATATCGCGATTGTCTTTGAGCCTTTAAGAATGAAAGAGTTGCAGCCGGTATATGCTGGTGAGCAGCAAATGTATTGTGTCATGTCCGACAAGCATCAACTGGCAGGGAAAAAGGATGTGAAAATATACGAGTGTCTGGATTTTCCGCTATTGCTTCCCAGGCGGCCGGAAGGAATTCGGCGCATGCTTGATATTTCGGCTGAAAAAATAGGCGCAACCTTGGAGCCGGTCCTGGAATCCAACTCCCTTGATCTGTTGCGGCTGATGTCTCAGGACAGTCAGGCTCTCAGCTTCTGTCTGGCCATAAACCTGCGCCCGAATCTGGAGCAGGATAATCTGACAGCCATTCCCCTGCACACCCCGGGCATAGCCCCTGGTGCCCTGATTGCCGGTCATCTGCGCGGGCGTACACTGCCGGTTGCTGCAGCGCGGTTTCTGGAACTGGTCAACAAGGAGCTATCCAGCAGATTTTTTTCAAAAAGCTGAACGGACTGCTCCTGTAAGCAAAGAGCATTCATACAACCCCGCACGCGTATCCTGACACACGCTCACGGTTCTGGTCGATGATTATGAATGGCAGGGCCGCCCCTGCTGCTAGAACGAGTCCTGCTTTGATTGAATCAAAATGCTTCAGAAGTCAGTCAAACGGCCTCTTTGCGAAAGTCTTCTGTAAAATGTTTGCGTGTCATGAGTTCCTCCAAGATTATCATTCAAAATCTCAAAGGTACTGTCTACTTTTTTATAGCAAGTCCAGTGGCGAGCTTGCCCGAACTGGCCCACCAGAAGCGGCCTGCGCTTTCCGGCACGTGCCCCTGCCAATACCCGCGATTTCCCGAGCGGATGGCCACGGTCAGGGCTTCGCTTTCGGGCAAAGCGCGGGCGCGGGCAAAACCGGCGTTCAGTGCGGCCTCGATGCTGGCGGATACCGGCCTATCCCACGCGCCATTTGCGGCGGGAGCAAAGGCAGGGCCGGAGACGGGCGCGGGCAGGTCCGCCTCACAGGCGGCCAACCCCAGCGCGCTTAAAAAAACCGCAAACACGGTCATGCGCGCGGCTTTGCTGTGCAATGCGTGTTTCATATCATGCCCCTTTACTGGCCCGTGCTTTGGCAAGCTCTGAAAAATGCGTGCCAAGGTCACGCGTCCCATGGGCCTCGCCCACCATGTCAAACCGCATGGCGGCCAGGAAAAAGTGAATGGGGCCGTGGAAGCTTTGGGGCGTAAAACGGGTCAGCAGCCAGATGCTCGCTACCAGCATCCAGCCTGGCAGATGGGTGATGCGGGCAGGCTTACCGAGGCTGGCAAAGGCCAGTGCCGACAGCTCGTTTTGGCTAAAAACGCGTGGCCCGCCAACGCTGATATCATCGCGACCAGCCTCGATCGCCGCGCGAATAGCCGCTGCCAGATCAGCGCCGTGAATGGGGTTTAGCCGTTTTTCCCCATCGCCAAACAGCCAGACCCGCCCACCGGCCGCCATCTCCAGAAAGTCGCCCATATCGGAGAAGTATCCTCCCGGCCGCACCACTGTCGAGGGCAAGCGGCTGGCCTGCAATAGATCGACAAAATCCTGCTTGGCGCGGATCAGCGCCACATCCGGCATCTTTTCAGCCCCCAGCACATGCACATAGGCAAAGCGGCCCACGCCCGCGCGCTCGGCTTCCGAAAGCAGGTTGGCATTGGCTTGAAAATCCACATCATGGTAGCTCAGCCCGTCCTTTTGGCGGGTAATGCCAAGGCTGGTCACCACAAGGTCCACCCCGTCCATTATGCCGGCCAAATCAGCAGGGCGCGTCGCCTCGCCCTCGATCATGGCATCCGCCTCCAGCCCCGCTT
>WFOP01000315.1 GCA_015487985.1 Hyphomicrobiales bacterium | reverse complement strand
GGGCAATCCCCAGCAAAGCGGAATGGGCCATTGTTTCCCCGAAATAGGACATGCGCCGCCAGACCACAAAACACCCCAGCGGTCCCGACACCAGCGCCAGCCCGACACCGGCAAACAAGGCCCGCACCAAAAAATCATCAAACATCACGGGCGCCCTCTTTTTTTAAGGTGTCATGTTCCGCGCCGGCATGGGAATGTTCGTGGCTGCAAATGCTGCCATCTTCCAGATGAACATGATCATGTTCGTGCCGATAAAGCGCAAGCGTTTGGCGTGCATCCCGACCAAATAATTCCATGAATTGAGGGCTGCTGGCCACCATATCAGGGCTGCCCGTACAGCAGACATGCCCGTTCAGGCAAAGAACTTTATCCGTTTGCGCCATTACCACATGCAAATCATGGGACACCATCAACACCCCGCATCCGGTTTGTTCTCTTATTCGCGCCACCAACGCATAAAGAACCCCCTGACCGGTATAATCCACCCCTTGCGCCGGTTCATCCAGCACCAAAAGATCAGGGGTTGAAATGATGGCGCGCGCCAGAAGAACCCGCTGAAACTCCCCCCCTGAAAGCTGTTGCACCGGGCTGCCGGACAGATGGGAAATTTCCAGCATGTCAAGCGCCCGGTTCACAGCTTTTATTGAATGGTTTTTGGTGAGCGTTAAAAACCGGGCCACATTGATCGGCAGGGTTTGAGAGATTTGCAGTTTTTGCGGCACATATCCGATCCGCAAATCATGTGCCCTTGTGATTTGTCCGGCGGTGGGCCTGATGACGCCGATAACAATCTTGGCAAGTGTGGATTTTCCCGAGCCGTTTGGCCCGATAAGGGTCACGATCTCACCCCGGGAAATGGAAATATCCACGCCTTGAATGCGCCATTGATCATCCTGCTTGACGCCTATGCCCCTGCCTGAAACCAGAATGTCCCCATGCGTGTGTTCTTTCATCTGGTTTCCTTGCACCATTTTTTGCGGCCCGTGCCGGGCTGCTTACGATAAAGTCAAACAGTTTGCCGATTTGCTTCGAGAATAAAACCCGGGATACTTTTGCAAAAAACACCGACCCGCTTCATAAATCCCAAGCTCTCTCGTATGAAATTCAAGCCCCCGTCGCACTAAATTCCGAAGCCAAATCCGCAAATGCAACAAATTCCATTGTGCATGAAAGCAAAAAATGCTTTATGTAATGTAATAACATTAAACGGAAGATTTGCCCGTGTCAAAACCCCATTTCTGGATACTGGTTCTCGTTCAATTTCTGTTGCCCACAGGTGCGGTCACAGCCCAACCCAACGCGCCCGTCGTTGTCGTATCCATCAAACCGCTGCACGCCATGGTCAGCGCGGTGATGGCCGGGGTTGGTGAGCCGGATTTGCTGATTGATGGTTCAACCTCTCCCCATACGTTTTCCCTAAAGCCCTCCATGGCCGGCAAACTGCAAAACGCGGATCTGGTGTTCTGGATTGGCCCAAACCTTGAAACCTCCCTGAAAAGTCCACTGGAAAATCTGGCGGCGGATGCGCAGGTTTTCGGGTTTGACTACCTGGATAACGGGGCCGGTCCCCATGTCTGGCTGGACCCGCAACTGGCAAAAATAATGGTGGGGGATATTGCCCGTGCGCTGGCCAATGCCGACCCGGACAATGCAGGCGCCTATCAGCAAAACGCTTCAATTTACCAAAGCAAAATAGAGGACATGCAGCTTCGCATTGCCGAACATCTTGCGCCGGTCAAGGCGCATCCCTTTGTCGTCTTTCATGACGCCTATGCTCAATTTCAAACGCGGTTTGAACTCAATGTTGTCGGCGTGGTTTCCCTTGGCGAACATCAGGCCCCCGGCCCGCGCCACATCCGCCAAATTCGGCAGATGATCATTGAACAGAATATCGCATGTGTTTTTTCCGAGCCGCAGCTTAACCCAAACTCCATCGCACTGGTTATCGAGGGCACCACGGCATCAGCGCATGAGCTTGATCCCCTGGGTGCAAATCTGCCGGCAGGCCCCGCCCAATATATTGACCTGATGGACAATTTGGCGATGGCACTTGTGGCCTGTCTGGGGGGCTAAAGGTCAATCAACCAGTTAAATGCATGAGTCAAAAAGTCTCTTGCCAAAACAATGCCTGCCGTGCAACTTTGAACCCGGATGGTGCCTCTAATCCAGATTCGGACCATGAGGCGTAATAGGGAACACGGTGAGGCGTACCCATCAGGGACCGAAACCGTGGCTGCCCCCGCAACTGTGAGTGATGAGTTTTGCTTGTTGTCCACTGGCATTTTTGCCGGGAAGGTTAAAGCAGAGCGACAAAAGACATCACAAGCCAGGAGACCTGCCTTCCATAACCCGGGCAAAGATGCCCATTTCTTAATGTCACACGGAGGGTGTAGACCAAATGAATACAATTGCAAAAACCCGGACTCTGTCCATTTCCCAAAGGCTTGTCGCAGGTTCGCTGGCTTTGTTTCTCGGCCTCTTGCTGATCGTTGGTGCTGGTTTTGCCAGCAATCTGGCTGTGCATAATGGTGCCCATGATTCACGCCATGCCACTGGCTTCCCCTGTCACTAAAACCTTGTTTGGAAAATGAAAAATGGAAATGTTCCGGCGATTTTTTTTCGCCGCGGTGCTTGCCGGCATCGTGGCAGGGCTGTTCTCCTCTGCTCTTCAGCAGTGGCGGCTCGTTCCCCTTATTCTTCAAGCAGAAGAGTATGAAATAACCACTCAATCCGAGCACGTTGATGCGCTGATTTTGCCGGGGGATGCACAGGGCGCGACAACGCGCCCCACTTTGCAAATTCCCCAAACTGATGCCGAGCTGGTGCCCCTTAATACCGACATGATGGAAACAGAGGAAAGCTGGATGCCACAGGCCGGCTTTGAACGGGCGTTCTACACGGTTGTTTCAACGCTGCTGGTCAGCCTTGGCTTTGCCTTTCTTC
>WFOP01000314.1 GCA_015487985.1 Hyphomicrobiales bacterium | reverse complement strand
GGAGATGTGTATAAGAGACAGGTGTTCGGGGCATAATTGAATTCCTTGGATGCCGCCAGCACCCGCGCCCGGGTTTTCGCCCCCACTTCAGGAAAACCGTTCAAGGCCCGCGAAACCGTCGCAGGTGAAATGCCCAGATGGGCAGCTATGTCTTTCAATTTGGTCAAGGTCACCCCGTAGCCAGTTTTCAAAGCGCTTTAAGAATACACAAGCATTCAAAGATTACAATTGACAAATGTGCCATTTTATCGGTAATTCAAAAATTAAAGCGGTTTAAGTGATTGCCGGTTTTCGTGCCTATGCTGCTGGCTGAACATGAAAACCGGACAAAATCACACACCACAACAGGGAGAAAGGCATTGAAAAAACGATGACCAGCGACTGGTGGCGCGGCTGCGTAATCTATCAGATTTATCCACGTTCCTTTCAGGATTCAAATGGCGATGGCGTGGGCGACCTGCCCGGCATATTGGCGCGTATCGAACATGTGGCAAACCTCGGGGTTGATGCCATCTGGCTCTCTCCGTTCTTTACCTCCCCCATGGCGGATATGGGCTATGACGTCTCCGACTATAAGGATGTTGATCCCCTGTTTGGCAGCCTGAAAGATTTTGACACCCTGATCGATCATGCCCACAATCTGGGCCTCAAAGTCATCATCGATCAGGTCATCAGCCATACCTCAGACAAGCATCCGTGGTTTGCCCAAAGCAAAGCCTCCGGCTCCAACCCCCGCGCGGACTGGTATGTCTGGGCCGACCCTGAGGCTGATGGCACCCCCCCCAATAACTGGCTGTCGGTTTTTGGCGGCTCGGCATGGGAATGGAATTCTTCGCGCAAACAATATTATTTGCACAATTTCCTCACCTCACAACCGGACCTGAATTTTCATAATCCTGATGTGCAGGACGCAATGCTGGATGTCCTGCGTTTCTGGCTTGAGCGAGGTGTCGACGGCTTTCGCCTTGATACGGTGAATTTTTATTTCCACGATCAGCAATTGCGCTCAAACCCCGCCCTTGTGAGCAAGGACAATGAGCCAGCGGTCAACCCTTACGAAATGCAGGTACAGAAATATTCCAAAAACCGGCCCGAAAATATCGGGTTTCTCAAACGTATTCGCACCCTGCTCAATGAATATGACGCCATAACCAGCGTAGGCGAAGTGGGGGAAAGCCTGAACGCTATCAAAATCATGTCCAACTATACCCGGGACAATGACAAGCTGCATATGGCCTATTCCTTTGACCTTTTGGGGCCTCAATTCACCGCCGCCCATTTCCGCTCAAAGGTCGAGCAGTTTGAACAGGGCGCGCCCGATGGCTGGCCCTGCTGGAGTTTTTCCAACCACGACGTGCCCCGCCACGTGTCGCGCTGGGCCGGGCATGCCATTTCGCAAGAAGCCATCGCCCGCCAGAGTATTGCCCTGCTGGCCACCCTGAAGGGCAGCATCTGCCTTTATCAGGGGGAAGAACTGGGGCTGCCCGAAGCCGATATCCTGTTTGAAGAATTAACCGATCCTCCCGGCATCCGTTTCTGGCCTGAATATAAGGGTCGGGACGGGTGCCGCACACCAATGCCATGGGAAACAGGGCAAGCCCCCAATGGCTTCACCACCGGCACCCCATGGCTGCCCGTCAAACCGCCCCACACCGCATTGAACGTGCAATCCCAGCTCCATGATGAAAATTCAACCCTGTCATTTTACATAAAAATTCTGGCCTTTAGAAAAGCCCGCCCGGCACTGATAAGTGGCGACATCAGATTTATCGACACCCCCGAGCCGGTTCTGGCCTTTACCCGTTCAGGGGATGGCGAAGCGCATTTGTGCATCTTCAACCTGTCGACCACGAAGGTAAAAGTGGTGGTTGACGACATAAAAACCCTTGCCCTGTCCCCCCTCAGCCAGGCCGCCAGCAGCACCTGCGCCCATTCGGGGTGTGAAAAACTGCACCTTGAAGCAAACGGTTTTGCGATTTTTGACCTCCCCGAAACCGGCCCAACAAACACCTCAAAATTACCCAATGTTGAGTTTAAGCCTAAAACTCAGCTCCAACCCGCCTGATAAAAGGCACTCCAAAGGAGAAGGACATGAAGAAAACAACAAAAATAATTGCAGGAACCCTTGCGGTTCTACTCGCCTCCACATCATTCGCCTCGGCCCTTGAAGAAGGAAAACTTCTGGTCTGGATCAATGGCGACAAGGGATATGACGGTCTGCAGGCCCTTGGTGACAAGTTCACCGAAGAACTGGGC
>WFOP01000313.1 GCA_015487985.1 Hyphomicrobiales bacterium | reverse complement strand
TCGTCACTGGAGCCGCGCTTTTCATTTCAGGACTTTTTGCCAGCGGAATCAAATTCCCTGGTGGTGGCGCAACAAATCGATCAGGGGGTTGGTGGTGTCTCCCCCATTTATATCAGTTTTCCCCTGCAGGAAGGCGTTGAATCAGTTGGGGATGCGGACTATGAAAAAATTCAGGCGGTGCACAATATTCTGGAGGCCAATCTGGGTAAAGGCAAAGTCATTTCCGCCGCCAGCTTTGGTCACTATTCGGATTCCGGGTTTTCCCGCGCGCAAATCTTCAATGCCGTTGGCCCGTTCCTCAAACGCCGTTTTGTAACGGATGACGGCAAGCACGCACTTGTCACCGGATTTTTGCCAACCATTGTTGAATCCGATGAGTTGCGCGATTTTGTTCAGGAAACGGACCGGCAGTTGCGTGAAGCGGGACTGGGGGATGCGCAGGTTTCCGGGTTCAGGGTACTCACTTCCTTTGCTTCCATGGATATGATTCGCTCCATGCAGCAGGGGCTGACGCTCGCCGTATTTGCGGCAATTTTCATCATCGGATTCGCGTTCAAGTCGTGGAAAATCGCCCTCATATCCTTTGTGCCCAACATTTTGCCGATATTGGGCACAGAACTGTTTTTATGGGTGAGCGGGTCAGGATTGCAGCTCACAACCGTTATTGCACTCACCATTGCGTTTGGCATCGCTGTTGATGATACAATTCACTTTCTGGCAAACTACCAGCGCGCCCGAAAGAACGGATTGGACCATGACGCGGCAGTAGACAGGGCCCTGAAGCGGGTTGGACCCGCTTTGATCGCCACAACGCTCATTCTTGTGGCGGGCACATTCATTGTTGTATTCTCTGCTTTGCCGCAGGTTGCCTTATTTGGAACACTAACTGTGCTCACCCTTCTTCTTGCTTTGCTGGGTGATTTGATCATTCTCCCGGCAATGCTTCTCGCCGGGGGGCGAATATTTAATTCTCTTGGAGGTAAGAAATGAATAAATTAAACGCTGTACGCCTTGGAAACAAGGCGGCCATTGGCGTCGTTGCTCTTGTTATTGGCAGCATGGGTTTTGGCACCCCGGCATATTCTGCTCCGGCTGACCTGGAACTCATCCAATCCTATGTTGGTGACTGGCGTGGACGGGGCACCTTGAATGCCCCCGGGCAAGAAAGCGAAACCGTTGTTTGCAGATTGAATATCAAAAGGTCTTCTGCCGAAAAAATCAACTATAATGGACGCTGTACTGTGGCTGGCGGCAACGTTTCCATGAATGGCACCATGGCCTATATTTCCGCCAACAACCGCTATGAAGCCATCATGACATCAAATACCGCATTCACCGGTGTGGCAATTGGCCGTCGAAGCGGAAAAAATGTGACGTTCAACCTGCAGGCGCAAGATGATGATGGCCGGACGTCAAATGTGCGGGCCGGCTTTGGTCTGGTTGGTGACAATATCAAAGTCGATTTTGAAATCACCCGGGCAGACGGCTCCAAGATGGTTGCGGATATCCCATTTGACAGACGCTAAAGCGGGGCGCGTTTATCAGTATTCATATTGAAAAAAAAGAGGCGGCCGGAGTGGCTGCCTTTTTTGTTTGTCAGGTACGGCACAGAAATGACATGGCCGGAACCCGGAATGCCTCACGGGGCAAGCCTTAACGGAGCAAGGCTCAACAAGGCAAGATTCGCGTACTCACCCCGGGGGGCAGCCCTGTTCCTTTAAGCCTTTATGTTTCCATATCCATATCAGGCAGGCGTATCCACACCTCAAAGAGGGGAAAACCGGCACAGGCCGGCGGTCAAACTAGAACGGAATGTCATCATCCGTGCCACCGGAATCAAACGAAGGCGCATTTTGTGACGGTTCACTCATGCCACCGCCCGATTGAGCGGGTGAATATCCACCACCGCCGCCGCTATCTCCGCGCCCGCCCAGCATAGTCAGAGTTGAGTTAAAACCCTGCAACACAACATCAGTGGAATAGCGATCATTGCCGTCTTTATCCTGCCATTTGCGGGTTTGCAGCTGACCTTCGATATAAATCAGTGAACCTTTACGCAAATATTGCTCAGCTACCCTGACAAGCCCCTCGTTATAAATGGCGATGCGGTGCCACTCGGTTTTATCTTTCTGCTCGCCGGTATTCTTGTCCTTCCAGCGTTCAGATGTGGCCAAACTGAAATTGCAGACTTTGCCCCCGTTCTGAAACGTGCGGACCTCGGGGTCCGTACCCAGATTTCCCACCAGAATTACTTTGTTCACACTACCAGCCATCACAGTTCCTTTCGTGCCGTCACTGACGGCCAAAAATCAAATTATTTTGATGCCACCAATAACACTGTAATTTGAAATTGACACAAAGCAGTTGGCCTCTGCATGGGTTATTAACAAATTCCATGCTTTATCCGACTGAATCTCATGATGTTCTTATTATGTTCCGGCAAATTGTCAAGACGGAAATAACTGTCTCCATAGAGCCTGCATCAAAACGTCCCGCTTTTGGCACATACACGGCACTGGCTTTTGGCATGGGAGCGCGATGCGATTTCTCATTCAGGGAGCCGGTATTGAGAAATACGAACGATGTGGCGTATAATGGCGCAGGGGAGAAAGCCATGCACACATCAATTTTTCGGAGGGTCAATTTCCCTCATGTCTGAAACCGTTGGAAAACAACCTCCCAAAAATACCATTCTTGCGACGCGCAGTGCAAATGTCGTGCGTTACGGGTTGATGAACATTTTTATTGTCGCCGGGATTGTAACCATGGCCTTGGGGGGGTGGTGGCTTTGGGTTGGCCTTGCCATGACGCTTACGCTGGTCAATCTGGTGGATGAATTGCTGGGGGATGCGGGGGATAAAGAGGCCATGCCTCCAGCCTGGTTTATGAACCTGATGCAACGCCTGACCCTGTCTCTTATACACATCTG
>WFOP01000312.1 GCA_015487985.1 Hyphomicrobiales bacterium | reverse complement strand
TTTGAATCTTGATATTTCCTCTGGTGGGATTATCAGTGAAGGGGATGCGGACGCTCAATATAAAGCGGGGCTGGATGCGGTTTTGCAAGGGGACTATGTGTTTGCAGAAAACCAGTTTCGCCAATTTGTGGGATTGTTCCCGGAACACGAACTGGCTCCCGAAGCCACCAACTGGTTCGGGGAGGCTTTGTTACAGCAAAATCGGTTTGATGAGGCCGCTCAGGTTCTGTTTGATGGATTTGAACGATATCAGGGGACAACCCGTGGTCCTGATTTATTGCTGAAACTTGGAATTGCTCTTTCAGGGGCCGGGGAAAAGGATACCGCCTGCCGTACTTTCGGGGAAGTTCTGCGCCGTTATCCGGCTATGGAGGGGGCATTTGAGCTGCGCGTTGCAGCTGAAATGGCGCGGGCACAATGTTAAAGCCCGGCTTGCCCGGCTTTCCCAGCGAACGGTTGGGGGCGTTATTTGCTCCAATTGCCGCCAGAGAAAAAATTGCCCTGGCGGTTTCGGGGGGAGGTGATTCCCTTGGCTTGATGGTTCTTGTCAGCCATTGGCTGAAAAGTTGGGACCTGCACCCTGAGATATTTGTTTATTCCCTTAATCATGGATTGCGTGCCGAGGCGGCAGATGAAACCGGGATGGTTGGAGAGATTGCGCGGGACATGGGTTTTTCGTTTCGAGAGCTGATCTGGGATGAAAAAAAACCGACCACCGGCATTCAGGCGGCGGCGCGTGAAGCGCGATACAGGCTGATTGCTCAGGCCATGCACAGGGATGGTGTGGATATTCTGCTCACCGGCCACCATATAAACGATCAGGCAGAGACCGTGCTGATGCGCCTTGCCGCCGGCAGTGGGATTTATGGGCTAAGGGGCATGGAGGCGATTTCCAGGATGCAGGGGGTTGAGGTTTTTCGCCCCCTGCTTGAGGTGAAGTCAGAAGAATTGACCAATTTGCTTTGTCATGTCGGCCTCAGGTCTATTCAGGATCCCGGCAATATTGATGAAAAGTTTGAGCGGGTGCGCTGGCGCAAGGCCTTGGGGGGGCTTGGTGGGTTGGGGCTTGATTGTGACCGGTTGTCGGTTTTTTCAAAACGTATGGCGCGCGCCGATCAGGCATTGGGGCAAATGTGTGATGATTTGTTCGCTTCGCATGTGCATGTTGATCAATTCGGCGTGCTTGGCCTGGATCAAAAGGATTTTTTTTCGCAGCCGGACGAAATGGCAATCCGTTTATTGTCGCGGATGATTTATGCGGCATCAGGGGGGCGGGGAAAGGGAGAACTGGCGCAACTGGAAAAGCTGGTGCAGGCACTGGCCGCGCAAGATTTTACTGCGCACACGCTGGCACATTGCAAGGTTTCCAAAAGGCATGATTCCATTTTTGTGGCACGCGAAGCAGGGCGCATTGAGGGCGGGCAGGTTCTTGTGCGAGCGGGGGAAACTATTGTTTGGGATCAGCGCTTTAGGATTACAAATACGCACAAAGGCGCCATTGCAATTCAGGCTGCGGGGGCATATTCGCGTCGGGGTTTTGCGGCTGATTTTGCGGCTGACATGCCGGTGAACAATTTGGGTGTTGGCGCGGCGCCCCTGTTGAGGGATTTAGCGGGCAAAGTGTTGGGACTTGGGGAAATCATGCTTAAAAATTCTGTGCAAAGCCGGTTTGAATTTTCCCTTCAAGAGGCCATAAAAGACCGTTGTCAGGGGGGGGCTGGAATAGCCAATTCAGGTTTTCCTGAATCCCCTTAACCAGAAGGCGGGGTTGCCCTTGAATACCACAGGCGCACACCTTACATTGTGTTGGAGAAATTCTTGCATTGTGTTGGATTGCCTTTGGCGATAAGACGCCCCAAACCACTAATCTCGGGAAAAGATAGATGAACGGAAACTTCCGCAATTTTGCCATTTGGTTGGTGATCCTTTTCATGCTCATGGGCCTGTTTTCGGTTTTTAACTCCTCAGACCGGTCCGTGTCGGTTGTCGAGCGCACCTATTCCGAATTTGTTTCGGATGTGGATGCGGGCAATGTGGGTCGGGTTACAATCGTCAACAACAAGGTGCTTGGTGTGTTGCGGGACAATACCAAGTTTGAAACGACCCTGCCCGAGGGCACGAATATTGTTGCCCGACTGGAGGAGAAGGGTGTGGAAATCAGCGCGGCTGAGCCTGAATCCAGCCCGTTCTGGTCAATCCTTTTGTCTTCGTGGCTGCCTTTCATCGTCATAATCGGCGTCTGGTTCTTTTTCATCCGCCAAATGCAGGGCGGGGGACGCGGTGGTGCGATGGGGTTTGGAAAGTCCAAGGCAAAAATGATGACCGAGTCCCAGGGCAAGGTGATGTTTGAAGATGTTGCCGGGGTTGATGAAGCCAAACAGGATCTGGAAGAAATCGTTGAATATTTGCGCGATCCGGGTAAATTCCAGCGGCTTGGCGGACGTATTCCGCGCGGCGTTTTGCTGGTGGGCCCGCCGGGAACAGGCAAGACCCTGCTCGCCCGTTCGGTTGCCGGGGAGGCGGCGGTGCCGTTTTATTCCATATCGGGTTCCGATTTTGTGGAAATGTTTGTCGGCGTGGGTGCATCGCGGGTGCGCGATATGTTTGAGCAGGCAAAAAAGAATGCGCCGTGCATTATCTTTATTGACGAAATTGATGCGGTGGGTCGACATCGTGGTGCCGGTCTTGGGGGGGGGAATGACGAACGCGAGCAGACCCTGAACCAGTTGCTGGTGGAAATGGATGGTTTTGAAGCCAATGAAAGCATCATTGTGATTGCCGCCACCAATCGGCCTGATGTTCTGGACCCCGCCTTGCTGCGTCCGGGGCGTTTTGACCGTCAGGTTGTTGTGTCCAACCCCGATGTTGCGGGCCGTGAAAAAATCCTCAAGGTTCATATCCGCAAAGTGCCACTGGCCCCGGATGTGGATTTGAAAGTGGTTGCGCGTGGTACGCCGGGGTTCTCAGGTGCTGATCTGATGAACCTGGTTAACGAAAGTGCGTTGCTTGCGGCGCGGCGCAACAAGCGTTTTGTGACCATGGCTGAATTTGAAGATGCCAAAGACAAGTTGATGATGGGGGCGGAACGACGCACTCTTGCCTTGACCGAGCAGGAAAAGAAACTGACCGCTTATCATGAGGCAGGTCACGCTTTGCTGGCGATTAAAATGGAGGGGTCGGATCCGATCCACAAGGCGACCATTGTGCCGCGTGGTCGGGCGCTGGGCATGGTGATGCGCCTGCCTGAAAAAGATCAGGTTTCCCTTACGCGCCAGAAATGCAAGGCGGACTTGGCTGTTGCCATGGGTGGCCGGGTTGCTGAAGAAGAAATTTTTGGCGACGAAATGGTGACCTCCGGCGCTTCGGCGGACATCAAGATGGCGACAAATCTGGCCAAAGCGATGGCGACGCAATTTGGCATGTCAGACAAGTTGGGACCGTTGCTTTATGGGGATAATCAGGAAGAAGTATTTCTTGGGCGTTCCATGGGGCAGTCTGGTTCACACGTTTCTGATGCGACGCAAAAGCTTGTGGACAGCGAAGTCAAACGATTTGTCGAAGAAGGGTATGATATGGCCCAGAAGGTCATCCGCGAGAATATCGACGATTTGCATGCGGTTGCCAAGGGGTTGATTGAATATGAAACCCTGAGCGGGGATGAAATTGTGGGGATTATTGCGGGTCAGGCGCCCCATCGTCCAAGCGATGATGATGCCGATACGCCCAAAAATACCGGGGTGCCCACTGCCGGCAAAGCCAAGCGCAAGAAGAAAAACCCCTCTTCGGATGCAGAAGGCATGTCGCCGCAGCCTGAGGGTTAACTCAAAAAATATCTCGTTCAACATTTAACGGGCCGCTCTCTTTTGGAGGGCGGCTTTTTATTCAAAGATTGTCACACTATTGTTGCTTTAACCATTTTTGTGGTTGGACACTTCAAAGGTTCGCCTTGGCTCAAAGTTTGGCCTATATAGGTGAGCATATTGCTTTTAATTAAAACTATTCACTAAGGCTCAAATTATGTCGCGCAAGTATTTTGGCACCGATGGCATTCGCGGATTGGCGAACGGTGAAAAACTCACCCCGGAACTGGCATTAAAAACAGGTATGGCCACCGGTTTAACGTTCAAACGGGGCGATCATCGCCACCGGGTGGTTATCGGCAAGGATACCCGTCGTTCAGGTTATATGATTGAGAATGCGCTGACCGCAGGTTTTACAGCCGTGGGGATGGATGTTTATTTGCTGGGGCCGATGCCAACCCCGGCGGTTGCCATGCTCACCCGTTCGATGCGGGCGGATTTGGGGGTCATGATTTCGGCGTCGCACAATTCGTTTGAGGATAATGGTATTAAGCTGTTTCGGCCCGATGGCTATAAATTGTCGGATGCACTTGAAGACAAAATTGAAAAACTGATTGATTCCGATCTGAATCCGCGTCTTTCACAGGGACAGGATATTGGCCGGGCAAAGCGGATTGTTGAAGCGGGTACGCGCTATATTGAATATGCCAAGCGCACATTGCCGCGCAATACGGATTTTACCGGTTTGAGAATTGTTGTGGATTGTGCAAACGGTGCGGCCTATACCGTGGCGCCCGAGGCTCTCTGGGAGTTGGGGGCCGAGGTGATTTCCATTGGCGTGAACCCGGACGGGTTTAATATCAATGCGGGGTGTGGCTCAACGGCACCTGAACAATTGAGTGAAAAAGTGCGCGAAACCCGCGCCGATATCGGCATTGCTCTTGATGGGGATGCGGATCGGGTTTTAATCGTTGATGAAAATGGTGAACTGGTGGACGGGGACCAGTTGATGGGGGTAATCGCCCAATCATGGCAGCAGCGGGGCATATTAAACGGGAATGGTATTGCGGCAACTGTAATGTCCAATCTGGGTCTGGAGCGGTTCCTGCAAGGGCTGGGGCTGACGCTGGATCGGGCAAAAGTGGGGGATCGCTATGTGCTGGAAAGCATGCGTGAAAATGGGTTTAATGTGGGGGGCGAACAGTCCGGGCATATAATTCTTTCAGATTTCACCACTACGGGTGACGGGCTTGTGGCGGCATTGCAGGTGTTGCAGGTGGTGCAGGCCACGGGCAAAACGGTTTCTCAGATTTGCCAGATTTATGACAAGGTTCCCCAATTGTTGCACAATGTGAAGGTGGCCGGGGGCAAGCCGCTGGAGGATGCGCGGGTGAAAGATGTTATCCTGCGCAGCGAGCAGCAGCTTGGTGAGGGGGGGCGATTGCTCATTCGAGCATCTGGGACCGAACCGCTTATTCGGATTATGGGGCAGGGGGATGATGAGGTTCTGGTGGCGCAGGTGGTGGCGGATATTTCAGCGGCCATTGAAAATGTGAGTTGAATAAATTCAGGCCCCTTTTTTGGAATTGAACAGGCTTTCCGCAATGCCAATTCCCAGCAGGATAAGGCCAAACCCTACATATTGAATGAGGGCAAGTTGTTCCCCCAATATCCATGCGCCCAACAGGATGGCGGTTGCGGGCACCAGATAGTTTGACTGGGCAACAAACCCGGCGCTGGTGTGGGCAATCAGGCGATAAAGTATCAGTGTTGCAATCCATGTGGGTAATACCGCCAGATATACTATGGCCCCGAGGGCGTTGATATTCATGGTGAAAAATTCGGGAAACGGTTCACTCAGGGCTGCCAGAATTATGGCACTGGGGGCCGCTGTCAGCAGGGCACCATAGCCCCGGGTTGCGTGGGGCATATTGGTGGCGCGGCGGGATACGACATTGTTGATGGCATATCCCAGCGCCCCCAATAGCAATGCAAGATATGCCAGCAGGGACCAGTCAAAGCCTGCCTGGGGCAGGGGGGTGGCTGCGGGGAGAGAAAAATCCGGGTCCCCCCTGCCGGCAATAACCATGGCCACGCCGAAAAAACCGATAATAAGTCCTGCAATCCGGTTTGGGGTCGGGGGTTCCTCGGGCAGGGCAGAAATTGCCAGCAATAATACCAGCATGGGGTTGGTGGCCATCATCAGTCCGGCAATGCCAGAGGGCACAAACATGGACGCCCAGCCGATCAGAGCGAAGGGCAGGGAAGTGCCAATGACGCCAAGCACCAGCGCCACTCCCCATTCCGCAGTTCCCTCAGGTGGGCGGATATTGCTCAAGCGGGCATAGACGATCATGAGAATTGTTGCGATAAAAATGCGCGCTGCGGCCAGCCATGCGGGGGTGATGTCAGTAATGGCAATCTTGATTGCAACAAAACTTGCGCCCCATATAATAACCAGGGCGAACAAAAGTATCCAGTTTGTAAAAGAGTGAGTATTTTTCAATATTTTTTCTCTATTTGAACAGTTAAACAAGTGTTAATCGGTAATTTTTGAATTGTTAGGGTTAAATCTTAAGGTTAATCCGCTTTTAACGAAATTCTGACATGATGAATTCTATCGACCATATGTTGGTTCAAAAAAGGATTTCTAAAATGCGTAAGCTGCTTGCTGTATCTGTTTCAGCGGTTATGGCGCTAACCGTCGCTCCAATTTCAATTGTTGGTTCGGCATATGGTGCTGATATACCCCAATATGTTCCCCCAACCTACGATATTCCCGACCTTCCCCCGGTGGATTATGGACTGGGCGGGTCTTTTTATCTTCGTGGCTCGGTGGCCGGTGCTTTGTGGCAGGCCTCTGATGGCACTTATTGCGGTTGTGTGGCGACATTTGAAACGCCGGGTTATGGCTATAGCGTGGGTGTCGGCTTTGGTTATGAAACCGGCGATGGCCTTCGTGGTGATGTGACCATTGATTATTTCAGCATTGACGACCTGACAACAACCGGGGCGACTCATACGGTTGATTTGCGCACCGGTCTTTTGCTGGTGAACGGGTATTACGACATTTCCTTTGACGGATATGGTTCAGCCAGTGGCGGATTTGGTGCTTATATCGGGGCGGGTATTGGCCTTGCCAAAAACTATTCCGATATTGAAGATGCGACCCCCACCCAAATCTCCTGGGGCAAATCCCTGGAAGGCGCTGCGGCGGTGATGGTTGGTGTGACTTATGACATGGGCAACATGGTTGCCGATCTGGGTTATCGCGGTGTTTACATGAACAAGGTGATGAGCCAGCCGCCGGTCGCGCCTCCCCCGTATCTGATCAATAATAATTTCCTGCATGAAGTTCGCGGCACATTGCGTTATCGCTTTAACTAAAGCGCCTATTTCTGCAAGTAGTTGAATAAACGGCGTTTCTTGATGTGAGAAACGCCGTTTTTGTTTTGGTTCAGTCAGTTTTTTGTCTTTTTTGCCTGAAACAACATTTCAGGAACAACAGGATGGCCAGAGCAAGAAACCCAATCGCCAACGTTATCCAGGTAATGCCGGCCTGTTGAAGATAAATCAGCCCGGTGTCATTATCAAAACACCGGCCCTGTTCATTGAAACAATCTTTCCAGCGCCAGTGCTGTTCATAATAGATATAGAAGAAAAAGGCAGAACCGGTTGCGCTTGAAAACGCCAGTATTTTGCTAAACATTGTTGTTTATTTGAAATGGTGGCGTCATTTTCTGGATTTTCTTCCTGTTTCTTGCGGAGGGGCAACGGTTACCCTGGGCGTTTGTTCCTTTAGTCTGTTTGCCCGGCGCAAAGCATCTCGCAATACATATTCAATCTGCCCATTCAAAGAGCGCAGTTCATCTTCTGACCATCGTGTCATGGCGGTTAGAATATCTTCATGAATGCGTAAGGGATATGATTTGCGAGGCTTTTGGGGCATATTCTTTTCTTTGTTAGTAGATGGATCCCGTATTGACGACCGGCTGGGTTGTGCCATTTGAGCATAATACAACAAGCAGGTTGGAGACCATGGCGGCCTTGCGTTCTTCATCAAGGTTCACAACACCTTTTTCCTTTAGGGATTCAAGGGCGGAATCCACCATGCCAACGGCACCTTCCACGATGCGGGCGCGGGCGGCAATAATTGCGCCGGCCTGTTGTCTTTGCAGCATTGCCTGAGCAATTTCAGGAGCGTAGGCAAGGTGGGAAATGCGTGCTTCAATCACAGTGATGCCTGCCTGTATCAGGCGATCCTGAATTTCGTTTTTCATGCGTTCTGATACCTCTACCGGGTGGGAGCGCAATGCCACATCCTTTTCATTATCCGGGTCATAGGGATAGATGGAGGCCATGGCGCGAATAGCGGATTCTGACTGGATTTGAACAAAACTTTCATAGTCGTCCACGTTAAAAACCGCCTCTGCACTATCTTGAACTTCCCACACGACAATCGCTGCGATTTCAATGGGACTGCCGCCCAGATCATTGACCTTCATATGCCCGCTTTCAAAATTCCGTACCCTTTGTGAGACCTTTTTCTTGGTGAAAAACGGGTTGTTGAACCTGAGGCCGGTTGCATGTGTTGTGCCCACATATTTGCCAAAAAGGGACAGGACCACTGCCTGTTTTGGCTCGACCATATAAAGCCCGGAAAGGCCATAAACGCCAAGCGCTGCAAGGGAAATCCACGCGATAAAAACAGGGTCGAATTGCCCGGTTTCCCTGATATTCACCAAGGCGATAACGGCCATTATCAGGCCAAGTGGAATAGCAGACAGCCCAAGAATTAGAACTGGAATACCGGGGATGGAATTGATGGGTTTTTCTTTCATGGGGCTTCCTTTGTTTTGAAATCAAGCTGGGCATTGTGATATCAAATTGATATCATATTATCAAGAGTTGTGCAGCGTATAATTTTTCAAAAAGGGCTTGCCAATATCATTTTTCCTCTATAGAGGCGTCAGCGGGCCACCCCTCCCCAACGAGGGGCGCCTATCTGAAAGGGTAGTCAAAATGACAGATATGAATGTGGTCAACGCCACAAAACCGGACATGCGTCCGGCCAATCCCAATTTTTCTTCTGGTCCTTGTACCAAGCGCCCCGGCTGGAGCGTGCGCGTGCTTGAAAATGCGCTTGTGGGCCGATCCCATCGTTCAAAACCGGGCAAGGCCCGGATTAAACGTGCGATGGACCTCACCCGCCAATTACTTGAAATTCCTGACGATTATCTGGTGGGCATTGTTCCTGCCTCCGATACCGGGGCCATGGAAATGGCCATGTGGAGCCTGTTGGGTGCGCGCGGTGTTGATGTGTTGGCGTGGGAAAGTTTCGGGGCCGGCTGGGTCACCGATATTCAAAAGCAGCTCAAGATTGATGATGTGCGGGTGCTCAAAAGCGCCTATGGCGATTTGCCGGATCTGGGGGCGGTCAACTTTGATCGCGATGTGGTATTTACCTGGAACGGCACCACGTCGGGGGTGAGGGTTCCCAATGCAGACTGGATTGATTCCAATCGGCAGGGGCTGACAATTTGTGATGCAACTTCAGCGGTTTATGCGCAGGATCTGGACTTTTCAAAGCTCGATGTAACAACCTTTTCCTGGCAGAAAGTGCTGGGGGGGGAGGCGGCCCATGGCATGTTGATATTGTCCCCCAGAGCTGTGGAACGGCTGGAGAATTTTGCCCCGGAGCGGGCTTTGCCCAAGATTTTCCGACTGACAAAAAACGGCAAATTGAACCGGGGTATTTTTGATGTGGCCACTATCAACACGGTTTCGATGCTGGCGGTTGAAGATGTGATTGATGCCCTTGAATGGGGCCTGTCAATCGGCGGTCTCAAGGGTATGCAGGACCGGGCTGATGCCAATGAAAAGGCACTGGCCGATTGGGTGCAAGCCACTGATTGGGTTGAGTTTTTGGCTCAGGTGCCTGAACAGCGCTCCAATACTTCGGTGTGTTTGACCATTGCTGATCCGGGGGTGCTTGCGCTGCCATCCGATGAGCAGGCGGCGTTTGTAAAACGGCTGGTTTTACGGCTGGATGAGCTAGGGGTTGCCTATGATATCGGGGCTTATCGCGATGCGCCTTGTGGCCTTCGGATCTGGTGTGGCTCAACGGTTGAAACCGATGACCTCAAAGTACTGACCCCCTGGCTTGACTGGGCGTTCGAATGCGAGAAGTCCTCCCTGTAGCGGGAGGAAATCTGCGGGAAAACGGCACGAAATTTTCAATAAATGACAGCAAATTTTGCGGAACTTTTCAAAAGTTCCACAAAAGTTTTTTTCAAATTATCCCCGCCCCGAATTTTGGCGCAGGGGAAATATAACAGGAGGCTTAAATGCCAAAAGTTCTGGTATCTGACAAACTCAGCCCAACCGCTGTTCAGGTTTTCAAAGATAACAACGTTGATGTGGATTATTTGCCCGATGTGGGCAGGGACAAAGAAAAGTTAGCTGAGATAATCGGCGAATATGACGGGCTGGCAATTCGCTCAGCGACAAAAGTCACCGAAAAAATTATCGCTGCCGCCACCAATCTCAAAGTTGTGGGGCGTGCCGGGATCGGGGTGGACAATGTGGACATTCCCGCCGCGACCGCCAAGGGCATCATTGTGATGAACACCCCGTTTGGCAATTCCATCACCACGGCGGAACATGCCATTTCCATGATGCTGGCGCTGGCGCGGCAAATCCCTCAGGCTGATGCTTCAACGCGTGCATCCAAGTGGGAAAAATCCCGCTTTATGGGGGTTGAAGTCACCAACAAGACCCTTGGCCTG
>WFOP01000311.1 GCA_015487985.1 Hyphomicrobiales bacterium | reverse complement strand
GTTGCCTGCCATCGCTGGAAAGAACTGATGGAATAATTTGCGGGGCCGCGAGAAAGCTCGCGTTCGCAAGCAGGGGGCGGATCAATGAAAATTGTGATTGTGGGGGGCGGTCTGGCCGGTATTCAAACCGCCTATTATCTGCTTGAGGACGGGCATCAGGTAACCCTTGTTGAACGCAGAAACGCGGTGGCACTGGAAACCAGTTTTGCCAATGGCGGGCTGATTACCCCAAGCCATGCAGCCCCATGGAACTCGCCGGGGATTTTGAACACCCTTTTGAAATCCATGGGCAAAAGAGACGCCTCGATTTATGTCAAACCAAGCGCGCTTGGAACCTATATCGGTTGGGGGCGCCAGTTTATCCGCAACTCAACCCGCAAACGCTATAATCGCACCATCGCGCGCAATTTTGCGCTGGCGCGTTACAGTCAGCAGTGTTTTCAGCGTTTGCTGGAGCAAACGCCACTTGAATTCTTCCACGAAAAACGCGGCTCGATGATGGTTTACACCACGCGGGCCGGTTTTGAGGAAGCTTCAGAACGCTTTGATGAACTCAAACGACAGGGTGTTGAAGCGCAAATTTGCAGCAGCGGCGAACTTGTTGAACGCGAACCGGCGCTGGCCAGCACCGCTTCACATCTGGCGGGGGGTGTTTTCTTCAAAGAAGATGAACACGGGGATGCGCGCAGTTTTACCCAGTCTCTGGCCGCATATCTCTCTCAAAACGGGGTTGAGATGCGCACCGGTGTGCGCGTTGACGGTTTCATCCGCTCAAACGGAAAAATCGCGGGGGTTACCACCGATCAGGGAGACATTGGAGCAGATGCGGTGGTGATTGGGGCGGGGCATTGGAGCGCAGATATCCTAAAACATCTTGATGTTGACCTGCCGGTGCGCCCCGTGAAGGGAAGCTCGCTGACATTCAGCCTCCCCTCATGGCAGGGGGCACCCAAAATCCCTGTTGTGGACGACGAACTGCATGTGGCGGTGACGCCATTGCAGGATTCCATTCGCATCGTGGGCACGGCTGAATTTTGCGGCTATGACCCTGAAGTCAAACCGGCACGCATGGCCATGCTTTTGCGCGCCGGCATCGCTATTTATCCGCAACTGGAAAAAGAAATTTCAGGCATCAGGCCTGAACTTGAATGGTCGGGGCATCGCCCCATGACGCCGGACTGCATGCCGATTCTGGGCCATGTTGGCCATGACAATCTTTATCTGAATACGGGGCACGGATATCTGGGCTGGACCACCGCCACGGGCACATCAAAGGCAATTGCGGATATGATTGCCGGGCGAAAATCTGACCTGAACATGGAACATTATGGGTTGGCCCGGTTTTAGTGCATATCGGCAAAGGCAATAAATTCAGCGCTGATTGCACCGATTAAAAAAGCTATTCCACAAAATTCACGGCGCCATTTGGCGTAACCCTGACGTCGGCCAGTGTTCTGTCCGCATGTTTCATCCGGTGACTCAGCAGTTTTTGCGTCAGGCGCAGCACTGTCGGGGCATGGGCGGGATCCCCGGCCAGATTTTCCAGCTCGTTTGGATCATTTTTCAAATCAAACAACAGCGGGGGCAATCCGGCATTAAAATGGACCAGCTTGAAACGTTCTTCGCGCAGGATGGCCAGATTGGCCTCTTCCATTGAAGCGCCGGTTGCCTTTTGCCATGGTGTAATCTGGTTCGGCTCACCAAAATCAAGTTCCATATGAACACAATCGCGCCAATCCTCCGGCGTGCGCCCCTCAAGGAAAGGCTTCAGGGAAACCCCGTCCATGCCTGCGGGAACATGCCGGCCCAGCAAGTCCAAAATAGTGGGGGTTATATCCACCGACTCCGTGAAGGCCTCAACAATTGTGCCATGAAATTTGGCATTGGCCGGATCGCGAATTATCAATGGAACTTTATAGGCGGGATCATAGGGGTTTTGTTTGCCCCACATATGATGATCCCCCAGCATCTCCCCGTGATCCGCCATGAAGATAATCAGCGTGTCATCATATTGTCCGGTGTCTTTGAGAAAGCCCACAATACGCCCGATATGGGTGTCCACCTCGCTGGCAAGCCCCATATAGATGGCGCGCAACAACTGCACATCCCCATCGCTGTTCGAACTCAGCCGGTCCCCGCATTGCTGCACGTTGGAGCCAATGGTTTTACCTTTAATTGCCCCTTCCATAAAGGGGTGAACTTCCGCCTCATCCTCAGGGGTTTTCAGTCGCGGCGGCAGGGGGAGTTTGCCCGGGTCATACATTTTATTGTAAGGCTCGGGCGCCACCAAAGGCGGATGGGGGCGCAAAAAAGTTGCCAGGGCAAACCAGTTCTCTTCGGTTCGCACCGACAATTCCCGGATAAGCGTGTCCGCCAAAAATGCGGTATCGCTATCTTGTGCTTTGAAAAACGGGGGATCATCGGGGCGCGCCGCACGATTGGCTTCAGGGGAAATCGGATCATAAAAGTTTTCATATCGGGGCACGTCATAGCCCCTGGATTTCAGATATGCGCGCCATGGGTAGCTTTCCAGATACCGCATTTCAAGCACTTCGCGCATACCGGGCAAAACCCGCTCTTCACTATGTAATTGGGGGTCGTTGGGGTGAACGGTGCGCGGGTCAATCGTTGTATCGGTATAACCAAACAAGAGCGGATCAAACCCGGACTTGCGCACTTCGCGGGCAAGGTTTGTGATATTGTCGGACAGGGGCGTGCCGTTGCGAATGGAACGATGGTTCATGGCATACTGGCCGGTAAAAATGCTGGCGCGCGAGGGGCCACATGGATTGGTGACGGAATAGTGATTGATAAAGGTCATTCCGTTCGCACCAAGGGCCTTGATATGGGGCAAATCCACATGCCCGCTGAGCATCCCGTGAATACAGTCCGCGCGAAGCTGATCGACAATTATCATCAGAATTTTTTTTGGCGTGGACAAGTTTTGCTCCCTCACACTGGGCATTCTTAAAAAGAATTGAATGCCTGAAACACACAAAAACACATAAAAACTTTCAAAAGCAAGCCAAATTTGGGGTTTTCACTCCGAAAACTGTGGCATTTTGTCGGAAACTACGGTATCAGACCCCATGACAAACCAACAAAAACCCTCAACAAAGCACAAAACTCATCGTGCGCACGAGCTTCTGGAAACCCTCAAGCGGCTTGGTGGCTCGGCGAGAAACAGCCAACTGGCTGATACTATGGGGGTTTCTGAGGAAACGATACGACGCACCGTAAAAAAACTGTCCAAAGAAGGGCTGGTTTCGCGCGTGCATGGAGGAGTTTATCTGGCGGAGGCACAAGGGGCGCCTTCATTCCATGCCCGCATTGGAGAGAGGGCTGAGGAAAAACGCCGCATGGCCCATGCGGTTGCCAAAATAATCGACGATGGTGCATCACTGTTTCTGGATGTTGGCTCAACAACGCTGTTTGTGGCCGAAGCATTGCGCGCCAACTCCAACCTGACAATTGTAACCAATTCACTCTCCATTGCCCAAACCCTGATGAACCACAATCAGAACCGGGTGTTTATGGCAGGGGGCGAACTCAACAGTTCCGTTGGGGGGACATTCGGGGCGAGCGCGCGCAAATTTGTCGCAAAATTCCGCGCCGATTTCGCAATATTGTCTGCTGATGCGCTGGATGTGGAACAAGGGTTTCTGGTGGCGGATGAGCGCGAGGCGGAACTGGCGCAAACATTTGTGGATCATGCACGCAACAGCATCATGGTTGCCGACGCCTCCAAAACCCAACAGGTGGCCCCCATGGTTACCTGTGACCCCAGTGAAATTGACATATTTGTCACCGACACTCGCCCCGGTCGGCGTTTTGGCGCTGCGCTGAGGGAATGGAATGTCGAGGTGGTGGTTGCCTCTCAAAAAGCGCCCCCGGAAAAAAAGAAAAAGAACAAATAATGCACTTATCGAAAGAAACAAACCTGTGAATATCATCATCTTTATCATCAACCTGGCCGGCGCAACGATGTTGTTGCTGTTCGCAGTGCGCATGGTGCAAACGGGTATTGAGCGGGCAATGGGGCCAAGCTTCAAACGCCTGATTACAACCCATAAAGACTCCCGGATACGCACGGCGGCGGGGGGTGTGGTGCTGGCAATCGTTTTGCAAAGCGCCACGGCATCGGCCCTGCTTGCATCCGGCTTTGCCGCCAGTGGCCTGTTGACATTTGCCGGCGCGCTGGCGGTCGTGCTGGGGGCCGATTTTGGCTCTGCGATGGTTATTCAGGTGCTTTCGTTCCGGCTCGACTGGCTAATTCCGCTTTTTCTTTCAATCGGGGGCTATCTGTTTTTGAAGGTCAAGGGGCCAACCGCGCCGCAGATCGGGCGTATTTTCCTTGGAATTGCATTTATTCTGCTGGCTTTACGGCTGATCGGCGAGGCGGTTCATCCCATTCGCGACGGGGATTTTCTGCCCATTATCGCCCAATACCTTCAGGCTGATTATGTCACGGCATTTCTGGTGGGGGCAGTCATCACCTTCGTCATGCACTCAAGTGTCGCGGCGATTTTGATGTTTGTTACATTTGTCTCGCTGGGGGCCTTGCCGGTCGCGGCGGGCATATCCCTGTTGCTGGGCGCCAATCTTGGCAGCGCCACTTTGCCCATATGGTTGTCGCGCGGCATGGCAATCGAGGCGCGCCGGGTGACGCTGGGGAACTTTATCCTGCGCGGCACGGGTGCAACACTGGCGCTCATTTTAATCAACACGACACCACTGGCATCTATGCTCAATGCGCTTTCAGGCGGGCAAATTCTGGTGTCCGTGCATTTGGCTTTCAACATTATTCTGCTTTTTGCTGCCCTGCCTTTTGTTGGTTTTCTGGAAAAACCCATCACCGCCCTGATGCCTGATACAAACGGCAAAAACGGCGAGTCCGATCCCCTT
>WFOP01000310.1 GCA_015487985.1 Hyphomicrobiales bacterium | reverse complement strand
GGATTGCACGATGGATTTGAGGGGGTCGGGCAGGGCCAGAGATTTGGTGGCAAAACCTGTTCCATAGGTGGGATCGCCAATAACGGGGTGGCCAACATGGGCCATATGCACACGAATCTGGTGGGTGCGCCCGGTTTCAAGGGAGCACTGGATTTTGGCAATGTGCCAATTGTCTCCCGAATAGCGGGCAAGGGTTTTGAAATGGGTGATGGCTATGCGCCCGTCTTTGCGCACCCCCTGTTTGAGGCGATTGCGCGGATCGCGGCCAAGGGGCACGTTGATGGTGCCGGAAAATCCCTGATGGTGGCCCCAGACAAAGGCCACATAATTGCGCGTTAATGGTCCGGTGCGGCCATGGTCGGCGAACTGGGCGGCCAGATGTTTGTGGGCCTTGTCGGATTTGGCTACCACCATGATGCCGGTGGTGTTTTTGTCGAGGCGGTGAACGATGCCGGGGCGTTTGACGCCGCCAATTCCGGCCAGCGAATCTCCGCAATGGTGGATGAGGGCGTTCACCAGCGTGCCATCAGCCGCGCCGGGAGCGGGGTGGACCACCATGCCGGCGGGCTTGTTGATGATAATGAGTTGATCGTCCTCATAAACGATATCCAGTGCAATATCTTGTGGTTTGGGCAGCGGGTCTGTCGGGGGGGGTAAAATGAGGGAAATCATCATTGAGGGTTTGACGCGGAGTTTTGGCTCACCTATCCTGACCCCGTCAATATGAACCTCCCCCGCAAGGATCAACTGCTTGATGCGGGTGCGGGACAAGTCGGGAAGGGCCTTGGCCAAAAATATATCCAGACGGCCCCCAGCGGTTTCTTCTTCCACCACAATCTGCCAACTGCTAACTTCATTTTGCCCATCATTTGATACTTGAGGCTCAGGATTTTCAACCATGACTAAAACAGACCCTTCTCAAACCGAGGAAACCAGTGAATTGACCGACGAGGCAGCCAAAGCGATTGGCAAAGCCCGGCGCTCGTTCAGCTTTTCCATGGGCATACTCCTGTTGGGGTTTATGGCGATTGTTTTGGCACTTGTCTATCGTGCAACCAAAGATGGGGAAAGTGCGGCTGAACCCTATGCGCTTGAAGCAATCATTATTCCCAATGGTGCCGAAGTGATTTCGCTGGTGCCGCTGCGGGACGTGATCGCTGTTACCTATGCTTTTGAGGGCCAGACCGCGCTCAGGATGATTGATGCACAAAGCGGGGAACTGATCAAAGAAATTCCGGTCACTGGGGAATAGGTGCTGCCGGGGCGGCTTCAGTGCAAAAGTAATTTATCTTTTGTCGGGTTTTTTACACGTTTATTTTTGAGGCGTTTTGATTGTGCGACAGGGGCGTGACCTGTTGGGGCGAAGGGCGTAATTTTCGGGTAAAATGGAAAGAGAAAATTCATGAGTGAGAAAGACCAAAAAATCGCACTGATTACCGGGGCGGCGCGTGGTATCGGGCTGGCGACGGCAAAGAAGTTTTTGCGCGAAGGCTGGCGGGTGGCGCTGCTCGATATTGACCGGGAAACCCTTGGGGCCACCATGGGGGTGCTGGCACAATCCTGGAAAACGGATCGGGATATTTTTGAAGTGGTGTGCGATGTTTCCAGCCCTGAGCAGGTGCGCCGGGCTGTGGACAGTGTTGCAGCGCATTTTGGGGGGATAGATGCGCTGGTGAACAATGCGGGCATTGCCGATTTCATGCCCATTTTGGACACAGACATTGAGACATGGAACCGCATCATGGCGGTTAATCTGACCGGGCCTTTTTTGATGGTGCAGGCGGTGGCGCCGGTGATGCTGGAAAAAAACGGGGGCAGCATCGTCAATATTGCTTCAATTTCTGGCTTTCGAGCCAGCACGCTGCGGGTGGCCTATGGCACCTCAAAGGCGGGGCTTATGCAATTGACCAGACAACAGGCCGCAGAGCTTGGCAATGTGGGGATACGGGTGAATGGGATTGCGCCGGGGCCGGTGGATACCGCGATGTCGAAAAAGGTGCACGGGCCGGAAATCCGTGCGGATTATCACGATGCTATTCCCTTGAACCGATATGGAAGCGAAGGGGAAATCGCCGAGGGAATATTTTTTCTGGCCAGTGACAGGGCCAGCTATATCAACGGGCAGGTTCTGGCGGTGGATGGGGGTTTTGAATCCACCGGCATTGGCCTTTCTACGTTGCGCAAAGATTAAAAAACGACATTGTTTTTGCGGCAATCATATCTCATTGCGGGGTGGAATTACACTTGATATGGCGCAATGTGCGCCTGGTGGGTTCAATATAGACTTCCCGCAGAATTATATGCGGAATTTCCCCTTTTGGGACCAATGGAGAGGTTTTTATGTTCTGGAAAGTGTTGATGTTTCATTTGATTGCCATGCCGGTAATCATGCTGGCCTATTTTGTGGTTGCCCTGGCGGCGCCGCAACTGGGGCTGTTTAACGGGGCGGGGCTTGCCTGGGGGGCGGCGGTGAGTTTTGTGGTT
>WFOP01000309.1 GCA_015487985.1 Hyphomicrobiales bacterium | reverse complement strand
CCCCGGCGGTTGGATTGCTCAATGGCCTGAACAAATCAACCAAAATGCTGCTGGATGAGGGGCTGGACAATGTCTTTGCCCGCCACACCCGCATCGCCTGCGGTATTCGCGCTGCTATTTCTGCATGGGGACTGGACCTGTGCGCACAAAGCCCTGAGCTTTATTCAGACACCGTCAGCGCCATCAGAACCCCTGAAGGCTTTGATTCTCTGGAGATTGTTAATCTGGCGACCAAAAAATACGGCGTCGCCTTTGGCATTGGCATGGGCGATGTCGCGGGCAAGGTGTTCCGCATCGGGCACCTTGGCTCTCTCACCGACGTCATGGCCCTGTCTGGCATTGCCACCGCTGAAATGTGCATGGTTGACCTGGGGCTAAACGTAAAGCTTGGCTCGGGCGTTGCCGCCGCTCAGGAATTTTATCGCTCCGATTTCACCCAGACACAGCAATCCGCCGCATGAGTACGCCAATGATTATCCCCACTCTTGATGACATGCAAAATGCCCACAAGCGCATTAAACCCTATGTGCATGAAACACCGGTTCTAACTTCCTCCTATCTGGACGAATTGACCGGTGCCAGGCTGTTTTTCAAATGCGAAAACTTTCAAAAAGCAGGCGTATTCAAGGCCCGTGGCGCCTCCAACGCCGTGTTTTCCCTCAGCGAAGACATGCTGGAAAAAGGCGTCGCCACCCATTCATCGGGCAATCATGCCCTCAGCCTGTCCTATGCAGCGGGGCGCCGGGGAATTCCCTGCACCGTTGTGATGCCGCGCACCGCCCCTCAGGCCAAAAAAGACGCCGTAATGGGATATGGCGGCACAATCGTTGAGTGTGAACCCTCCACCAGTTCCCGCGAAGCGATTTTTGCCGAAGTGGTTGCCAAATCCGGCGCGGAATTTGTCCACCCCTATAACGACCCGCGCGTGATAGCAGGTCAGGGAACCTGTTCGGCGGAACTGATTGAACAGGTTGAAAGCCTTGATGCGGTTATCGCCCCCATTGGCGGCGGCGGCATGGTGTCCGGCACCTGCCTGACCCTGTCAAATCTTGCGCCAAATGTAAAAATTTATGCGGCAGAACCCGAGCAGGCAGACGATGCGGCCCGCAGTTTCAGAGCCGGTCACATCATCGCCGATGATGCCCCCGTAACGGTGGCCGACGGCCTCAAAGTGCCCCTCAAAGACCTGACATGGCATTTTGTTTCAAACCATGTTACCGACATTCTGACCGCTTCGGAGCAGGAAATCATCGACGCGATGAAACTGATCTGGAAGCGCATGAAAATCGTCATGGAGCCCAGCAGTGCGGTGCCATTGGCCACAATCCTGAAAAACAAAGATACCTTCGCGGGAAAACGCGTTGGCGTAATTATTACCGGGGGCAACGTCGATCTGGACCTGCTGCCCTGGCTGAAAAACTGAACGGGAGAACAGTAATGAACACACCAATAAATTATGATGAGCTTGAAGTTGGTTTTGATGTGCCTGCTGTGCCGGGTATGGATGAAGCCGATATTCAGACCCCATGTTTGATTCTTGATCTGGATGCGCTGGACCGCAACATCAAGAAAATGGGCGATCTGTGCAAGGAAATGGGCGTGCGCCACCGGGCACACGGCAAAATGCACAAATCCGTGGACGTGGCAAAACTTCAGGAAACCCTTGGGGATTCTGTTGGTGTTTGCTGTCAGAAAGTATCTGAAGCCGAGGTTTTTGTCCGTGGCGGCATCAAGGATGTGATGGTGTCCAATCAGGTGCGTGACCCGGCTAAAATCGACCGTCTGGCAAAAATGCCAAAACTGGGTGCGCGCATTCTTGTTTGCGTTGACGACCCTGAAAATGTTGCCGACCTTGCCGCCGCCGCCCAGAAACACGGCACTGAATTGGAGTGTCTGGTGGAAATCGACTGTGGCGCGGGTCGTTGCGGGGTTACCACCTCCCAGGATGTGGTCAATATCGCCAAACTGATAGACGCCGCCGACAATCTCAAATTTGCAGGCATTCAGGCCTATCAGGGCGCCATGCAGCACCTGGACCTCTATAATGACCGCAAGGAAAAAATCGACATCGCCGTGGAGATGGTTGAAAACGCCATCAATGCCCTCAAGTCCCAGGGGCTTGAATGCGACATCGTTGGTGGCGGAGGCACCGGCTCCTATTATTTCGAGGGAAATTCAGGGGTTTATAACGAACTCCAGTGCGGTTCCTACGCCTTTATGGATGCGGACTATGGCCGTATTCTGGATAAAAACGGTCGTCGAATTGACGACGGCGAATGGGAAAACGCCCTGTTCATCCTGACCTCTGTCATGAGCCACTCAAAGGCTGACAAAGCCATTGTTGACGCCGGCCTTAAAGCCCAGTCCGTCGACAGTGGCCTGCCGACCGTTTATGGACGCGCCGACAGGGTTGAATACCTGAAATGCTCCGACGAACACGGTGTTGTGGGCGACCCCGACGGTGTGCTGAAAATCAACGACAAACTCAAACTTGTACCCGGTCACTGCGACCCCACCTGCAACGTGCACGACTGGTATGTGGGCGTGCGCAACGGCAAAGTGGAAACCCTCTGGCCGGTTTCCGCGCGCGGCAAGGCATATTAAAATGATTATTGTTCCGGAAAAAGAAATCGCAAACCTGATGGGGCGTACCCAGGCATTTGATGCCGTGGAGGCCGTATTTGCCGCCATGGCATCCAAAGACGCCTATAACTTCCCGGTGATCCGCGAAGCCATTGGCCATGCTGACGCCCTTTATGGCTTCAAATCCGGCTTTGACCGCAAAAGCCTGGCCCTGGGCCTGAAATCGGGTGGTTACTGGCCCGGCAACGAAGCCAAAGGTCTCACCAACCACCAGTCAACCGTTATCCTGTTTGACGCAGATACCGGCAAGGTCAAAGCGCTGGTGGGGGGCAATCTGCTCACCGCCCTGCGCACCGCCGCCGCTTCTGCTGTTTCCATCAAACATCTGGCATCCAAAAACGCCAAAACCCTTGGCATGATCGGAGCCGGTCACCAGTCCGCCTTCCAGATGCGCGCCGCTGTGGAACAACGCAACTTTGAAAAGGTCATTGGCTGGAACTACCACCCTGAAATGCTCAGCCGGCTGGCAGAGACCGCCAGCGAACTGGGCCTGCCCTTTGAACAGGCAACACTGGAGCAAATCGGGGCTGAAGCGGACGTAATTATTTCCATTACCTCAAGCCATGCCCCCATCCTGCTTGATGCCCACGTCACCGGGGGCACCCATATTGCATGTATGGGTACAGATACCAAAGGCAAACAGGAAGTGGAGGCCGCCCTGGTGGCCCGCGCCAGCGTGTTTACCGATGAAATCGCTCAATCCGTTTCTATTGGTGAATGCCAGCACGCCATTGCTGATGGCAGCCTGAAACAATCCGACATCGTCGAGATTGGTGCGGTCATCAACGGCGACCATGCCGGGCGCAGCTCTGAAGACGAAGTGACCCTGTTCGATGGTACAGGCGTTGGCCTTCAGGATCTGGCGGTGGCTTCATCGGTTGTCGATCTGGCGATCCAGAAGGGCATCGCCATTGAGGTTGATTTTTAAATTCAAGCTCAAATATCGCTGAACCTGAACAACACTATTCGGCCTTGCACAGCTGATGCAAGCCGCATTTTAGGCAACTAAACATTGCCTTTTCACCGGTAACGCCACGTTACCAAACTTCCGGCATTTGCCGGCAGACATTCATGGGAGGAAAACATGAAAAATCTACTACTCGCATCCGTTGCCAGTATCGCCCTTATGAGCGGCACCGCTTCGGCACAGACATCGCTGGAAATGACATCGGCCTTTGGTCAGAACCTGCCAATTCTTGGCACCGCTGCTACCGATTTTGTTTCCAAGATCAACTCCATTTCAAGCGATGTTGAATTCGAACATTTCGATCCGGGCAAACTTGTCCCAACCCTTGAAGCCCTTGATGCGGTTTCAAACGGTTCCGTTGATGCAGCTTTTGCAACTTCGGGTTACTGGCAGGGTAAAATCAACGCGGCATCCCTGTTTGCCGCTGTGCCCTTTGGCCCCGAAGCTGGTGAATTCCTCGGCTGGATCCTTTATGATGACGGTGCCGAGCTTTGGCAGCGCATGTATGACGAAAACGGCTACAACGTACACGTTACCCCCTGTGGCGTGATCGCACCTGAAACCTCCGGCTGGTTCAAGAATGAAATCAATTCAGTTGAAGATCTTCAGGGCCTGAACATGCGTTTCTTTGGCCTTGGTGCCCTGGCGATGGAAAAACTTGGTGTTTCAACTTCTCTCTTGGGCGCATCGGACATTTTCCCGGCGCTGGAACGCGGGGCGATTGACGCCACCGAATTCTCCATGCCGCGCATTGATGCCCGTCTTGGCTTCCACAAAATCGCCAAGTACAACTACTTCCCCGGCTGGCATCAGCCCTCCACCCTGTTTGAACTCCTGATCAACAAGGATGTTTGGGATGATCTTGGTGAAACAGCACAAAACCAGATCGAAGTTGCCTGCCTGGCCAACATCACGACAAACCTTGCTGAAGGTGAAGCAACCAACTACGCTGCCATGGTTTCCAACACTGAAGAAAACGGTGTGATCATCAAACAGTGGAACCCTGAAATGCTTGCCGCATTTGAAGGCGCCTGGACTGAAGTTGTCGGCGAACTTGCCGATGGCGACGAGTTCTTCCAGGAAGTATGGAACGACCTGCAGGAATACCGTGAAGGCTATGCCGTCTGGTCGCAAAACATCTATTTGCCACGCTAAGGGCGACAAATAAAACAATGGTGGCGGCCAGATTTTTGGCCGCCACTTCAGGCGCTACTCCGGGGAGGGAGCCATGAGCGACAAATATTCCGACATTGTAGAAGACTATATCGTAGATGACCTGAGTGATGTGGGCGATCCCGGCGAGCGCAACAGGGAAAATCACCTTTGGGGTGACCGACTGGTGATTGGGGTGGGCAATGTTGTGGCCTGGCTTTTCCCCATTTTGATGATTGCCATCGTAACGCAGGTGTTCCTGCGCAAGGCCGGCCATAATCAGGCCTGGCTTGATGACGCACAATGGTGGATTTACGGCACAGCCCTGCTCACCGGTTTTGCCTACGCCATCACCACCAATTCCCATGTCCGGGTTGATATTTTTCACGAGCACTTTTCGGGCAAAAAAAAGGCCCGCATCGAAGCCATTGCTCTGGGGTGGTTTTTACTGCCGTTCCTGGCCATGATGACTGACATACTTATTCAATATGCCTTTGCCTCTTATCTGGCGCGCGAAGGTTCAGACAGCCCCAACGGGCTGCATATGCTCTATCTTCTCAAAGGCGCAATGCCCCTGTTGTTCGGCTTGGCAATTCTGGCCACCTTTTCAGCCATGATCCGCAACATAAAACAGCTGACAACCCCCCATCTGTGGCATCTGATCATTGCCGGGTTCCCCGGCATGTGGTTTTTCGCCGAGCGCGCCCTCACCTATTCATTGTGGTGGTTCATTCGTTTGAGCAATCCCGAACTGCCCCCCCGCCGCATCGCCCGCGAAGACGTTTTTGACCAAACACTCTGGTACGGCCTCACAATTGTAATTGTCATCTTTGTCATCAGTTTCGTGATGTCAAAACGCAATTCCGCAAAGAGCTAAGCACATGGAAATTTTATCATTCTTAGGTAATTTTATGGACCTGAACCAGTGGATGGTTCTCATGATGTTCATTACATTTATCGGCATGCTTTTTGTTGGCATTCCGGTTGTTTATTCCCTTGTCGGCGTCTCGCTGGTTTTCATCGTCATTGGCGAGGTGATCCTTGATCCCTCCCGAAGTCTGATCAACCAGTATATCGAATTCTCCAAAACCGGCATCAACTATCAAAAACTGGCGGTAAACGGGGGGCGCTTCTTTGGCGGCATAATCAAAAATCCCGTTCTTGTGGCCCTGCCCATCTTTATTTTCATGGGGCTGATGCTGGATCAATCCGGCGTTGCCCAGAGAATGATGAAATCCATGCAGGTGCTTTTTGGCGCCCTGAGGGGCGGACTTGCCCTCTCGGTGATGCTGATCGGTATCATTCTGGCCGCTTCCACCGGCGTTGTTGGTGCTTCGGTTGTGCTGCTTGGCGTCATGGGTATTCCCGCCATGATGGCGCAGAATTACGCCAAGCCCATCGCCACCGGCACCATCGCCGCTTCGGGCACGCTGGGCATTCTCATTCCCCCCTCCATCATGCTGGTGATTATGTCTGATCAACTGGCCATCAGTCTTGGCGATCTGTTCATGGGTGCCCTGTTCCCCGGCCTGCTGCTGGGTGTACTCTATATTGTTTTCATCATCGTTTATGGCATCATTTCCCCCAAATCCATGCCGGTGCCCGATGATCACGAACCCATAACCTTCAAAGCATTCTATGACGTTTTGAAATCCGTCGTCCCCCCCATGGGCCTGATCCTGCTGGTGCTGGGATCCATCTTCTTTGGTCTGGCAACCCCGACCGAAGCCTCCGGCCTTGGTGCGCTCGGGGCAACCTTTTTGGCTTTTGCCGCCCGCAATCTGAATTTCAAGGTTTTCAACAACGTGATGCGCCAAACCCTGAATACCGCCGGTTACATTGTCGGTATCTTCATTGCCGCCAATTTCTTCGCGCTGGTTCTGCGCCGCTACGGGGGCGACGAAATCATTGAAAATATGGTTTTGGGTTCCTTTGAAAATCCCTATATGGTGGTGGCGTTTATCCTGTTCATCATTTTCCTGCTTGGTTTTTTGCTGGACTGGATTGAAATCACCCTGATCATCATGCCCCTGATGCTGCCGGTTGTGCTGGCCCTCAACATCCCCGTTGAAGGATTTGGTGTGGTGGAAAATCCCTCCATCATCTGGTTTGCAATATTGGTGGCTGTAACGTTACAAACCTCGTTTTTAACCCCCCCGGTGGGCTTTGCCCTGTTCTATCTGAAAGGCGTTTGCCCGCCGGGTGTGACATTGTTTGATATATACAAAGGGATCATTCCATTTGTATTGTTGCAGATGCTGGGCCTGCTCATTGTTTTCTTCTTTCCACAATTGACAACCTGGCTCCCCGCAATCGCCTACGGCAATTAAAACCCAAAAGGAATCGCCTGTTATCGGGACATGAAAAAAGAGCGATAAAATGCAAATGCCACCACCGGGCGCAAAAATTCTTGCGCTGAAAAATGAGTTGATCGACACGCTTTCAAAAATCCTCTCCCCCGATGCGATAATCTCGGATCCGGTGGAAACCAGGGCCTATGAATGCGACGCCCTGTCCGCCTATCACTGCCCGCCAATGCTTGCGGTACTGCCTGGCAGCACACAAGAAGTGGCCGACACTTTGCGCATCTGCTCAAAGTTTGGTGTGCCCGTTGTGCCCCGGGGCGCAGGAACCAGCCTGGCAGGCGGGGCTTTGCCCACTGCCGACAGCGTGGTTTTAGGGGTGGCCCGGCTTAACGACGTGCTTGAAACCGACTATGAAAACCGCTTCATCCGCGTGCAGTCCGGGCGCACCAATCTCTCTGTCACCGGCGCGGTGGAAACCAACGGTTTTTTCTATGCGCCGGACCCCTCAAGCCAGTTGGCCTGCGCCATTGCCGGTAATATCGCCATGAATTCGGGCGGTGCACACTGCCTGAAATACGGGGTGACCACCAACAACCTGCTCGGGGTGACCATGGTGAGCATGGATGGGGAAATCATTGAGATCGGCGGCCCGTTTCTGGATGCCCCCGCCTATGACCTGCTGGGCCTGATTTGCGGTTCCGAAGGGCAACTGGGGGTGGTTACCGAAGCCACCTTGCGCATTTTACCAAAACCGGAGGGCGCCCGCCCCGTCCTTATCGGTTTTGACAGCAACGAGGTTGCGGGGGCCTGCGTATCCGACATTATCCGCGCCGGGGTCCTGCCTGTTGCCATTGAATTTATGGACCGGCCCATTCTGGGGGCCGTGGCCAAGTTTACCGATGCCGGTTATCCCGATGTCGAAGCGCTGCTGATTATCGAAGTTGAAGGCTCTGAAGTTGAAATCGACGACCAGCTTGAGCGCATCATCAAAATTGCAAAAAAACACAACCCCGTTGCCCTGCGCCAAAGCCAAAACGAAGCGGATGCCACGTTGATCTGGAAAGGGCGCAAGGCCGCCTTTGGTGCCATGGGTCAAATCAACGACTATATGTGCCTGGATG
>WFOP01000308.1 GCA_015487985.1 Hyphomicrobiales bacterium | reverse complement strand
GGCTGGGGTCTTGGTTCATTTTCGCAAGAGCCGGGCACCAATGCCTCGTTTTCCATGTGGGGGGGAATATTGGGCTTCGGGCTGACAGCGGGCGCGATTTTTTTGTTGCGCGAATACCTGCTTTATATGGTCAAGGCGGCCTTGCTGGAACCGTTGGCCATTACCTGCATGATGCAGGTTTATTTTCCCGCTATTGAGGGGCAGACCCCCAACCCGGAATGGGAAGAAAAGCTCAACAATGCGTCAAAAAAATTCCGTGAAATGGTGAAAAGCCGCCAATTGGGTGGGAAGCAAATCAAGTGCTTCCATCTGATTGAGAACTTTTAAGGAAAATATTCATGCAACTGATAATAGTTGGTACGGGCGGCATGGCCGCTGCCCATGCTGAAAAATTCGGCAAAATCAACGGGGTAAAAATCGTGGGGGCGACCGACCTTGATGGGGGCCGGTTGAAAGATTTTTGCGACCGGTTTGATATTGAACACCGGTTTTTGTCGCTGGATGAGGCCATTGCCTGGGGGGGATTTGAAGCGGCAGCGAATGTGACCCCGGACCATGTGCATTATGACACGACAATGGCTCTGCTCAAGGCGGGCAAACATGTATTTTGTGAAAAACCGCTGGCAACGGATTTTGCCAAGGCTCAGGAAATGACGGACACAGCCAAACAAGAAGGGCTGGTTGGCATGGTCAACCTGTCCTATCGCGATGTGCCCCATATTCATGTCATGCGCAAAATGGTTGAGGGGGGTGAACTAGGCGCGATTAAGCATGTGGAAGCCTCCTATTTACAGAGCTGGCTGGTTTCCAACGCATGGGGGCAGTGGGACAAGGAAAGCCAATGGCTGTGGCGTTTGTCAAAGGATCATGGCTCCAACGGGGTGTTGGGGGATGTGGGTATTCATATTCTGGATTTTGCCAGTTTTGGCATCGGGCAGGATATTGCAAATATTGATTGTCGCTTGAAGGTTTTTGACAAGGCTGAGGGGGGCCGGATCGGGGAGTATAAACTGGATGCCAATGACAGTTTTGCCATGACGCTGGAATTTGGCAACGGGGCAATCGGGGTGGTGCATGCCAGCCGCTGGGCCACCGGACATCTCAATGAATTGCGCCTGCGGGTTCATGGGGACAAAGGGGCGCTGGAATTGGTGCATAAGCCCGATGAGACCATTTTGCGCGGGTGCCTTGGGGACGATGTGAATGACGCCAAATGGCGCGATATTGACGTTGCGCCGGGGCGTTCAAACTACCGCAGTTTTGTTGAGGCGGTGGGCCGGAACAGTCAAATGGAACCCTCGTTTGAGCAGGGGGCGAAGTTGCAAAAGGTGCTGGACCTGTGTCTGGTGGCGGATGAAACGGGGCGGCGTCAGGGGGTTTAGATTTGGCTTGGAGAATCTCCTATGCCAAGGGGTTTTCTACGCCAGAGGGATTCCTGCTTCCCCTTTATGGGTCTGATAGGTTTCGGACAGGGCGGCGTAGGTTTGTCTTAGTTGGGCGACTTTTGCTTCAAGTTCTTCGCGATCCTCTTGGGGGAGTTCGGCAATCATGTGGGTGAGATTGTGGGACTTCCAGAAGGCATTGTCCTTGGAATATTCCCCCGAATCCAGATTGAAAACCTCCTTGAGAATTTGCAGATCGTGGGGGATGGCGAAATTATCGCGGGAATCCTCGTGGGAAAACAGGTAATAAAAATTGTCATACCCCGCCCATGCGATGGCGGATAAACATAAAGAACACGGCTCGTGGGTGGAGAGGAAAATACAATCCTTTGGCTCGGGGAGCGTGGCGCGGTTGCGCTCATAGAGTTTTTTGATGGCGTGCATCTCCCCGTGCCAGAGCGGGTTTTCAACTTCATTGTTGGTTTCTGCAATGACCAGTGAAAGGTCACTTTTAAGCAGGATTGCCGCCCCAAAAATCTTGTTGCCGCGCAATACTTCCTGCGCTGTCATGGGGGCAATATCGCCGGCCATTACATCGAGCAGGCGTGTAATGATTGTTTTTTTCATAATACTATCTCATAGGGCTCGCTGATTTCATGGATTTGCAGGTTTTCGCCGTCCCCCGCCCTGTCGACAATAATGAAATCTGTAACAACGTCCAGTGCGCTTAACACCCCATGCCAGGTATTTTGAAAATAGTTGATACCCTGTCCGGGGCCGGCAAGAAAGGCGCGCGGGTTGAAGGGGGTGCCGTTTTTATCCTTTGCAACCACCACCAGAAAACGTGTCGGGGTAACGGGAATAAAGGCCTGAGAGCCATCGGGGTGACGCTCCAGCATGGTCAGTTTGATCGGAAAATGAAAGGGTTGCGCGCGGGCCATGGAAATGATGGGGCGGGCGTTTTTCCCTGAAACGGTGACATGGGCCAGATCATGAAAGCGCTGTGTGGTGCCGGCGTTGATGGCAAAACTTTGTGCGTCTTTTGAAATTTCGATCACGTTGCCATAGGGGGCAAATTCTGTGGCGGTCAGGGGTTCAACGGTGATGGTTTTCATATTTTCAGCTTTGGATGGCGATTGATGTCTTTATAAAGCAGGTAGCGGAAGCTTTCAGGGCCGCCTGCATAACAAGCCTGAGGGCAAAAGGCGCGCAGCCATATGAAATCCCCTGCTTCCACCTCCACCCAATCCTGATTGAGCCGATAAACCGCCTTGCCCTGCAAGACATACAGCCCGTGTTCCATGACGTGGGTTTCGGCAAATGGAATAACGGCGCCGGGTTTGAGCGAGACGATATTAACGCACATGTCGTGGGCCATATCATCGGTATCAACAAAGCGTTTTGTGGTCCATGTATCGTTGGTGTCAGGCATCGCGATGGCGTCCACCTGATTTTCGCTGGTGACGAGCGCGGGGGGCGGGTTGATGCCTTCAACCGGCTCATAACTCTTGCGAATCCAGTGAAACTTGCATGGCTGGCCGGAATCATTCTGCATGGACCAGTTGCTTGCGGGGGGGATATAGGCATATCCCCCCGGTTTCATGGTGTGGTTTTTTTCATCCAATGTCAGGGTGATTTCCCCCTCCACGATGAAGAGTACCCCTTGGGCATCCGGGTCGGGTTCGGGGTTTTTTGAGCCGCCGCCGGGGGAGACTTCCATTATATATTGAGAAAATGTTTCGGCAAAGCCGGACAGGGGCCGGGCCAAAATCCACAGGCGGGTTTTGTTCCAGTGGGGCAAAAAACTGGTGACGATGTCGCTCATAACCCCCTTTGGGATAACCGCATAGGCATCGGTGAAAACAGCGCGGCCGGTTAACATCTGGCTTTGGGGCGGCAGGCCCCCCATTTTGGCATAATAGGTGTTGGTCATGTTTACTCCGAAAGAATGTCGATCAGTCTGAGTTGAGCGATGCGCTCAACCTGCGCGCAGGCGGTGCTGAACTCTGTTTCACGATCATTGTTGATGCGGGTTTCAAAGGCGGCAAGGATGGAGGCCTTGTCATTGTCTTTTACCGCAATGATAAAGGGAAAACCGAACTTTTCAGTATATTGCGCGTTCAACTTCATAAATATTTCGCGTTCTTTATCGCTTAAGTGATCCAGACCGGCCGAGGCCTGTTCGGCGGTTGAAGCGGCGGTGAGGCTTTTTGCGGCGGCGAGCTTTCCGGCCAGGTCGGGGTGGGCGTTGAGTACGGCCAGCCGTTCCTCTGGATTTGCGCCGCGAAACTGGATATTCATGGCGGTGCTCAGGCCCATTGCATTGTCGTTTGCGGGGCTCAGTTCGGCGTCAAAGGTGCGTTCCGCCACCCATTCTGAATGTTCAAATACGTCGCCAAACAGGGCCAGAAAGTCATCCCTCATCAGGGCCGAGGGGACAATGGTTTTGGGGTGATAGGGATGGGTTTTTATCCAGTGTTCGGCAATGTCGATACGCTTGGCAATCCAGACATTTTCGTGGGATTGCACATATTCAATGAATTTCTTCAAGGCGGCGATGCGGCCGGGTCGCCCCACAAGGCGGCAGTGCAGGCCAATGGACATCATTTTTGGCGCACCCGCTTTGCCCTCGGCATAAAGGGTGTCAAAACTGTCGCGGAGATAGGCAAAAAACTGATCCCCGGAATTAAATCCCTGCGGGGTGGCAAAGCGCATATCGTTGCAATCAAGGGTATAGGGGACAATCAACTGGGCGCGGCCCCAATGCTCGCGCCAATAGGGCAGATCATCGTCATAGGTATCGGAGAGATAGGTAAATCCCCCCTCTTCGGTGGCCAGATCAACCGTATTGACCGAGCAACGTCCCGTGTACCAGCCGGTGGGGCGGGCGCCGGTGACCTGAGTATGCAGCCTAATCGCCGCGTGCATATGCTCGCGCTCTTCGTCGGCGGAAAAATCCTTATAGTCGATCCATTTCAAACCATGGCTGGCAATTTCCCAGTCCGCTTCAAGCATGGCGCTTACCTGTTCGGGGGCGCGGGCAAGGGCGGTGGCGACGCCATAAACGGTGACCGGAATCTGATTCTCGCGGAATAGGCGATGCAGGCGCCAAAACCCGGCGCGGGCACCATATTCATAGATGGATTCCATATTCCAGTGGCGCTGATCGGGCCAGGGGGCCGCGCCGACAATTTCGGATAAAAATGCCTCTGAGGCATTGTCGCCATGCAGGATGCAGTTTTCTCCTCCCTCTTCATAATTGAGGACAAATTGCACCGCGATATGGGCATTGCCCGGCCAGTTGGGGTTTGGCGGGGTGGCGCCATAGCCGCGCATGTTTCTGGGATAACGTTTTTCTTGTGTCATGATCCAACTCAATTTTTCTGCATCATTTATGGGCCTTTGTCGGTTCTCCCACAACTGATTTATCACCAGAGTTGACCAGTTGGTCAAAAAATGTGCAAACTTGGTGCAATTATTGAAAGTTTTCAAAAAAAAATCGGGGGCAGTTTTTATGGCAAATGGCGGGCGGCTTACAACCCATGTACTGGATACGGCGACCGGCCGTCCGGCGGCGGGAATGGAAATCGGTTTGTTCTTTATCGAGGGACCTGAACCAAACGAAAATGATGAGGTTGTGTTGATCTTGTCTACCCGTACCAATGAGGATGGGCGTTGCGATGCGCCGTTGCTGGCGGGGGAAGACCTAAAGTCTGGAACCTATGAACTTCTGTTTCAGGTGGGGAATTATTTTGCCGACCTTGGCATGGAAGTGGCAAAACCTGCTTTTCTGGATCAGGTGCCGGTGCGGTTTGGCATTTCTGATACCAAGGCGCATTATCATGTGCCGCTGTTGGTTTCGCCATTTGCCTATTCAACCTATCGGGGCAGCTAAGAAATGGGATCACTCAAAACACGAAAGCAAGTTCGGTTTTGGTTGAACGACACATTCATTGAGCTGGAAAATCTGTCACCGACTCAGAATTTACTGGATTTTTTGCGTCTGCAAAGCGGGTTGCGGGGCACAAAAGAGGGATGCGCCGAGGGGGATTGCGGGGCATGCACGGTTCTTGTGGGGCGGTTGAGTGGCGATGATCTTGTTTATGAGGCGGTAAACGCGTGTATTCGTTTTACCGCATCGCTGGATGGCTGCCATGTGGTGAGTATCGAACATTTGCAGGGGCAGAACGCTCAATTGCACCCGGTGCAGGCGGCGATGGTGGCGCTGCACGGCTCGCAGTGCGGGTTTTGCTCGCCCGGCATCGTGATGTCGCTTTATGCCTTGTGGATGAACCAGCCCAATGCGGATAAAAATGCCATTGAGCGGGCTTTGCAGGGCAACCTTTGTCGGTGTACCGGCTATGTGCCCATTATCAGGGCGGCCCGGAAGGCGCTGGCAGAGGGGGGGCAAAGCACCGACCCACTGGTGAATGAACGTCAGCAAATGCTTGAAAAACTCACAGAATTGGCCGACGGGGCGCGGGTCGAAATGGGCTTGGATGGCGAGCGATTGATATTGCCCGCCAATGTGGATGATCTGGCGCGGGTTCTGGGCGAATATCCTGAGGCAACGCTGGTGGCGGGGGCCACCGATGTGGGGCTTTGGGTCACCAAGTTTATGCGCGACCTGGGCACGGTGGTTTTTACCTCTCATCTGGAAGAATTGCACATGGTCCTTGAAGGGGAGGAGGGGGTGACCTTTGGCGCCGGGGTGACTTTTTCTCAGTTCTGGCCGCTCGTTCATTCCCGCTTTGCCGCCATGAGGGATTTGTGGGGCCGAATCGGGGGGGAGCAGGTG
>WFOP01000307.1 GCA_015487985.1 Hyphomicrobiales bacterium | reverse complement strand
GGTGAGGGCACGCCAAAGGAGCTGCGTGAAAAAATCTCTGGCGACACCATCAGGATCACCCTGCGGAACAATGAAGATGCTTCTCGCATGGCGAACATTACTGAAAAACTGAGCGCGCTGGAGCCGATTATCAACGGCAATCTTGTGCAGCTTCAGATGCCAAATGGCCCCGCTGTTCTGCCTGATATCATCAGAAAACTGGATGCAAAAAATATCGAACCCATCGCTGTGGAGGTATCTTCCCCCACGTTGGATGATGTTTTTCTGTCTCTCACCGGCCGCACCCTGCGAGATTGAAAACAAGGATTTGAACATGAAACAGTATTTCTCCGACACCTCGGTTATTTTTGGCCGCGCCATGAAACTGGCTCTGCAAAATCCCATCTGGATGGTGATTTCCCTGATGCAGCCAATTTTATACCTCACATTGTTCGGGCCAATTCTTCAATCGGTTACACAGGCTCCAGGCTTTCCCCCCGGGGACGCATGGCGGATATTTGTGCCCGGTTTGCTGGTTCAACTGGGAATATTCGGGGCGGCGTTTGTCGGGTTCGGTATTATTGCGGAATGGCGGGCAGGGGTAATTGAGCGGATGCTGGTGACGCCGGTCCACACAACTGCATTGCTCACGGGTATGGTGATGCGCGATGTCATTGTGGTCAGCGTTCAGGGGGCCGTTCTCATCGGGTTGAGCCATTTGCTTGGCTTGAAAATTTCTCCGGCAGCATTTGGCGTTGGGCTTTTTATCATCGCGTTGCTGGCCGCCGCATTTTCCTATCTGTCCTATGCCGCGGCGCTGGCCCTGAAAAGCGAAGATGCTTTGGCCCCGATGGTTAATTCCTTTGCTCTGCCAATCCTGCTTCTTTCGGGGATATTATTGCCCATGTCGCTGGCCCCGCGCTGGTTGCAGATTATTTCCGATTTCAACCCCATCAAGCATGTGGTCAACGGTTTGCGGGCTGTGTTTCGCGAAGAAATATTTTCCCGGCAAACGGGGTTGGGCCTGCTCATTGCGCTGCTTGTCGTTGCCTTGTCGGTCTATGTGGCAATCGAGCCATCAAGGGTCTGGCGAAATAGTCAGATTTGTCAGGGGCGAAATGTGTGAAAAAAAGTGCCTGTTTTCCTCCGCTACCCCCCCACGCCATTTGCCAGCCCGCGCAGCAACACGCCAACCCCATAGGCCATGCCGGCAGCCGCCATTCCGATAATAAAGGTTTCAAGCCCGCTGAAGTACCATTTCTGCGTTGACCAGTTCGACTTCATGGCCCCGATGATAAAGAATACCACCCCGGTGGCATAAGCTGCTGCCAGCGCGCTGGCCTCCATGCCGATAACAAACGGTATCAGGGGCACCGCACCGCAAATGATAAAGGCGACAAATGTCGCCCACGCCGCAAGCATGGGGGACCGTTGGACATGGGAAAGCCCGTATTCTTCGTTCAGCATTGTATCGGTCCATACTTTTTCATGGGCGGACAACAATTTGACCATGGCTTCAAGTTCTTCCCCCTCAAAGCCCTTGGCCCGGTAAATCTGGCGCAATTCTTCGCGTTCCCCTTCCGGGTCATTACGAATATGGCGAATTTCAATCTGCTCGATGCGCCGGTAATCATCAATTTCCGCCTTGGTGCCTGAATAATTGGAGGCGGCCATGGAAAATCCGTCCGCCAACAGGTTTGCAACCCCCAAAATCAGCACAATCCCTGCATTCAGGTCAGCGCCAACGACCCCTGCAACAATGGCAAAAGTGGTGACGGCACCATCAATCCCCCCATAAATCCAGTCGCGCAGATAGTTGACCTGTGGTCCCAGAGCGAGGCGGGCGGCGATATCCTTTGGGTCGTGGGAATGTTCCATATTCGTGCCGATTTTCTCTGATTTCGTGTAAAGCCTTATAGAGGGGTATGCCGGTGAGGTGAACCCGGAATTTTGGGGGGGTAAAGCCGGGGCATCCCCATTGCGCGGAGATTGAAACACAGTTCCAGCTTGGCATAGTTGAGGGGTTTTGCTAAAGCCCTGTTATTCCAAGCCAAACCCGACCCTTAACAACAAGAGTAATTGAGTAAAATAACATGAGTAACTGGACCCCTGATTCATGGCGTCAAAAACCTGTTTTGCAGGTGCCAAACTATCCTGATGCCGCAGCGCTGGAAAATGCGGAGTCCCGGTTGGCAAAATTTCCCCCGCTGGTATTTGCAGGGGAAGCCCGCTCCCTCAGGGAAGATCTCGCTCAGGTGGCAACGGGAAATGCCTTTTTGTTGCAGGGGGGGGATTGTGCTGAAAGTTTTGCCGAGCACGAAGCCGATCATATCCGGGATTTCTTTCAGGTGTTTTTGCAGATGGCAGTGGTGCTGACCCACGGGGCGTCAAAACCCGTGGTTAAAGTGGGCCGGGTTGCCGGACAATTTGCCAAACCCCGTTCTGCCGATACCGAAACTGTCGATGGGGTTGAACTGCCCTCCTATCGCGGGGACATCATCAACGGCATTGAATTTTCAGCCGAACAACGCGTACCCGACCCCCAGCGCATGATCATGGGCTATCGTCAATCGGCGGCTACCCTGAACCTCTTGCGCGCCTTTGCTTCGGGTGGTTTTGCCGACCTGACCCGCGTGCACGAATGGACCACAAGTTTCATGCGCGATGCCGACGCGTCCCCCCGCTATGAGGAAATTGCCAACAAGATTAAGGATGCAATCACTTTTATGTCCGCACTGGGTATCAATTCCCAGAACACGCCAAATCTTCGCCGCACGCGTTTTTACACTTCCCACGAGGCCTTGTTGCTTGGCTATGAACAGGCGCTGACCCGGCGCGATTCAATTTCGCAGGACTGGTATGCCACTTCGGGACATATGCTGTGGATTGGCGACCGCACCCGCCAGCCTGACGGCGCCCATGTGGAATATTTCTCTGGCATCGGCAACCCCATTGGCGTCAAGTGTGGCCCGAGCATGACCCGTGATGACCTGTTGGCCCTGATGGATAAACTCAACCCAAAAGACGAGGCCGGGCGTTTAACCCTGATTACCCGTTTTGGGGACGACAAAGTCAAAGATTATCTGCCCCAACTGATCGAAACGGTAAAGGATGCCGGCCGGACCGTTGTCTGGAGTTGTGACCCCATGCACGGCAACACCATCAAGGCATCATCGGGGTATAAAACCCGTCCCTTTGACAAGGTGCTGGCCGAGGTGAAAGCCTTTTTTGAAATTCACCGTCAGATGGGCACCTATGCCGGGGGTGTGCATTTTGAAATGACCGGGGACGATGTGACCGAATGCGTGGGCGGTGTGTCGGCGGTCACCGAGGCCAGCCTTTCCGATCGCTATCACACCCATTGTGATCCGCGTTTGAACGCTTCTCAGGCGCTGGAACTGGCGTTTCTCGTTGCCGAAGAAATGCGCCCCTGATACCCGTATTTTTTTGCAATTATTCTCTCCTTTTTGAGATTTCTCAGGAGGGGGGAATTATTGTGTGCTGATGGGGGAGGGCGCCGGAAAGGGCATCCGGGCAGGGGCTTCCTTTCGATAATCTTAACAGGGGTTTAGCACTACATTAACCTTAATGAGGGATAAACAGAGCAGTAATTGTCTGTAAATTTGCTTTTTTGGAGAACCGCCATGCGTCGCATTTCATCCTTGGTCGGGGCCGCCTTTGCGGTTGTGAGCTTAACTGCAACTGCCCTGAGTGCTGACTTTATGAACGGTGCCGACGAACTGCGCGGATCCTATCCTGAAGAATGGGGGTTCCCCAACGAACCTGATCCCCTGGATTTTGAACTGGGCATTCGCTACTGGTATTCCATGGGGTCCTCGGCGTTGACCGCTTTTGGGGGCAACTATAGCTCAAAAGACACCTCTCACCTGCTTGAAGCGCATTTTCGTATCAACGACAATTCGACCGCCAGTTATCTCAAAGGTAATATTGGCTATGCGGCGATGATCACCGGCACCTATACCACCCCCGCTCTGGCGGGCGATCAGACCATGGCGGGCGGATATATCGGTTATGCCGGAGCTGACCTGGGCATGCAGCCTTTCGGGGGCGATGTGGTTCAGATGGGGGGCTTTGTCGGATATCAGTATATTGCCGATAATCCTGACATGGGCCGGGCAACATTCACCACCTCCTCTGGAGGGGGAAATAGCGAAACCAATATGACCGAAATCCATGCTTTGCGTCTGGGTCTGTCCCTTCGCGCGGACCTGGGGGATAAAATTGACTTTACGGCGGAAGCGGCGGTTATTCCCTATGCTAAGCTGAGCGGTGTTTATGGCGCCCTGTTTTATCCTGATTTCCTTTCGGGCGGAAACCTTTATACACAAGGATCTTCCGGCACGATTGATGGGCGGCTTTACGGGGCCAGTGGCGAGGCGATGCTCGGTTTTCATCCCACCGACAACCTGACATTTCGCGTGGGGGCCCGTGGTTGGTATCTGACGGGAGAATCCACCATGTCCTTTACTGCCCGTCAGGTGGCAACACCGACCACCGAACAAAACTATATCGGCAATATCTCCGGTCTTGAGTTTTTCCGGGTTGGCGCGCTGGCCGAAATAACCGGCAGTTTCTAATCGGATAGGCGCAGGTTCTTTTGTCTTCCCCCTTGCTCGATTTTGCGTGGCACGATAAGTCTTGCCGCGCATTTATAGCGCGTCACCGATAAGTGGGCACCGGTTATCGGATAAATGACGCGCGTCAGAAAAGAAACGCGTCACCGATAAGTGGGCACCGGTTATCGGATAAATGACGCGCGTCAGAAAAGAAACGCGTCACCGATAAGTGGGCACCGGTTATTGGATAAATGACACGCTAAATAAGAGATTAGATTGCAGTTTTGATGAAATCAAAACTGCAATCTAGCGCAGGGAAAATCTTTACTTGACCAAACATCTTAAAATCGCGCTGGCTCAGCTCAATCCCAAAGTGGGTGCACTTGAGGAAAATCTGACCCTTGCCCTTGACGCTGTTCAGAGGGCAGAAGGTGCAGGCGTTGATATTCTTTTATTTTCCGAATTGTTTCTGACCGGCTATTTTCCCGAAGATTTGCTGTTCAAACCACAATTCGTGACGGACGCCATTAAAGTCCTGAACAGGTTTGCCAAAAAAACTGAAAAGTCTTCTCTATCAATCCTGATGCCTACGCTTTGGCGTGAGGGTTCAGATCTTTTTAATGGAGTTGTTCTGATTGAAAACGGACATATCCGTGAGAAGCGCTTCAAACATCGCCTGCCCAATGATGATGTATTTTATGAAAAGCGCTATTTTGCCGCTGGCCCCGCCCCCAAGCCCATCGACATCAAGGGTGTTTCGGTCGGGGTGCCCATCTGCGAAGACATCTGGGCGCCTGACGCCTGCCATTCGCTTGCCAAGGCAGGGGCACAGATTTTTCTTTGCCCCAACGGGTCGCCATACTGGCGCGATAAACAGGGTATTCGCTTTGGTGAAGTGCGCCGGCGCATTAAAGAAACCGGCCTGCCGCTGCTATATCTCAATCAGGTTGGCGGGCAGGACGAACTGGTGTTTGACGGCGCAAGTTTTGGCATGGATGAACACGGCAAAATAGTGTTTGAAGGCATGTCGTTTGAATGTGAGTTGGTGATTTCGCAATGGGAAAAAACCGCTGGCAAATGGACTTGCGTTAAAGGCACAAATACCGATCTGGTGTCCGTTGATGAAGCCCCATGGCGCGCCTGTGTGCTGGGATTGCGTGATTATATCCACAAAAACGGTTTCAAATCGGTGGTGCTGGGGCTGTCGGGGGGCATAGATTCCGCCATCGTTGCCGCAATGGCCGCCGATGCGCTGGGGCCGGAAAATGTGCACGCCATCATGCTGCCCTATCGCTATACTTCCAAAGAAAGCCTTGCCGACGCCAAAGAATGTGCGAGTCGGCTTGGTATCCGTTATGATATCGTGCCCATTGGCGACCCGGTTGAAGCGGTGAATGCTGACCTGTCTCAGATTTTTGCCGGGCATGAGGCCGATGTGACGGAAGAAAACATCCAGTCCCGCATGCGCGGGGTGGTGCTGATGGCGGTGTCAAACAAACTGGGTTCCATGCTGCTCACCACCGGCAACAAGTCTGAACTGGCGGTGGGCTATGCCACGATTTACGGGGATATGAACGGGGGCTTCAACCCGATAAAAGACCTGCTTAAAATGCAGTGCTATCATCTGGCGGACTGGCGCAACGCGCATATGCCGGGCGATTGTCTTGGAAATTCGGGCATGGTCATCCCCCAAACCATAATTGACAAAGCCCCAACCGCCGAATTGCGCCCGGATCAGAAGGATCAGGACAGCCTGCCCCCTTATCCGGTGCTTGATGCCATCATCAAGGGGTTGGTGGAAGACGAGCTGTCCGTGGCTGAAATTGAGC